>CAZZIX010000018.1:0-20900 GCA_964654345.1 uncultured Methylomarinum sp. | reverse complement strand
GCTTCATCAAAAGGACATGGCTTGTGAATACCAAACCCCTGAGCATAATTTACACCAATTTCTGTTAGTACTTTTAAAATATCCTCATTTTCTACAAATTCTGCAACAGTTGTTAAGCCCATCACCTGGCTCATCTTATTAATAGATTCAACAAACACCTTATCTACATCATCATCTGCTATATCTTTTACAAAATAACCATCAATTTTAATCACATCTACAGGTAATGATTTTAAATAGGCAAATGATGATAGCCCACTACCAAAATCATCTAGTGCAATCTTGCAACCTTTAGACTGTAATTTAGTTAAAAAGACTTGAGCATGCTTTAAGTTTGCAATGACCGCTGTTTCAGTAATTTCAAAACAGAAATTTTCGGCTGGAAAACTTGATTCACTCAGTAACTGGCAGATCCTATCAAGTAATTCCGCATCTCCCATGGATACACCCGACAAATTAATTGATAACGTTAAATTATCTGTACTTTGATCACTCTGTTTGATATTTTTTATTTTTTTGAATACATTTTCTATTACCCACCGATCTATACTGCCAATAAGATTAAATCTTTCTGCTGCGGGTAAAAATGCACCAGGAGGAATGACTTCACCTTCTTCTCCAATCATCCTCAATAAAACCTCATAATGATTTGAGGCCACGGATAGAGCCTCAGCATCTTGAATACGTTGTAGATAAAGTTCAAAATTATCATTATCTAAAGCTGCCTGTAATCGAGAAATCCATTGCATTTCTTTTTGATGAACCGCAGAGGCAGAACTATTAATTTGATGAAAATGAACGCGATTACGCCCACTTTCTTTTGCAACATAACAAGCTGCATCAGCAGCACTTAAAATTTCTGAGTCCTTGGCTTCTGTCCCTGTTATTTCAGCAATACCTATGCTCACACCAATTTTAAAAGATTGTGTTTGCCAGCCAAACCTAAAATCCTCTACAGCTTGGCGTAAATTATTGGCAACCACTAACGCATGCTCGGCATCACAACTTTCTAATAAAAGACCAAATTCATCCCCCCCCAAACGTGCTAGCAAATCAGTTTTACGTGTTTTTTTATCTAAAATATCAGTGATTTGTTTCAACAACTCATCCCCTGCATCATGACCGCAGGTATCATTAACTACTTTAAATTGATCTAAATCCAAATATAGAAGGTGATGCTTTAAATCATCTGATCTGGCTTTAATCAGCAGTTCTTTCATCTCTGCTTCAAATTTTCGTCGATTTGCCAAACCTGTTAAAGGGTCATGCAATGCTTGCCAATTTAACTCCGCAGATAAAGCCCTTGATTGAGACACATCCCTAAACACTAAAATAGTGCCTACCATATTTTCATCTTCATCAAAAATAGGGGCGACAGAATCAGTAATAGAAAAAAGAGTTTCAACACCTTGTAACATATGATTGACATCATTCACCACAACATCTTTCCTATCAAGACATTGCGTTACCGGGCAAAGAATTGGCTCTTGCGTTTCCTCATTAATTAATTTAAAAACCTGATCAACATTTTTACCTAATGCTTCATCTTCAAAAACACCTGTTAAAATTTCTGCAACAGGATTTATAGATAGAATAGCACCTACTTTATCCGTAGTAATCACAGCATCTGCAATTGCCGCCAACGTTATTTGCGCTCTCTCTTTTTCTCTTGCTAATTTCCCTGAAAAAGCACGTGTTGTTTTTGCTTGTTCTACTAATTGTTTCTCGCGCTTTACTGCAGCAGTTACATCAGTAATTTGAATCAAACAAAAATGTTCATGATTCTCCAAAGTAATGGGCTTAACTATTATTTGTTGTTCTAAAAACTGTCCAGAACTATGTTTTAAAGGAAATGGCTTACGATTTAAGGTTTGAGAAATAATTGAAGACATTCCATTATTTATCGAAGCATTCACCGCTCGCTCAATACTACTTTTTTCCAAAACGGGAAATATTTCAAGTAATTTTTTTCCTACAATCTCATTGACATCAATTCCACAGTATTTAGTAAACCATGGATTCCATCTATCAACACAGCACTCACTGTCTAATAAAATCAATCCCGTTTCACTGCTTAAAAAAATTTTTTTACAAATAGAATCTTGATCAGTACCAGAAACTGCAGAACAATAATCTATGCTAGCATTGCTCATTTTCAATTACACTCCCAAAAACTCTTCAATATTAGCTTTAAATAGGGCAACTGAATTAACATCCATTAGAAATGTTACATAACCTTGAATTTTCTTTTTTTCAACTGAAAAATCCATATCAAGTAGCATGACAATAGCATCGGAATGGTTAACACCATTTTCAACCGCAAAAACTTTCTTCAATGACCCTTGGATAAATTCTGGAATTTCTCCAAACATTTCCTGGCTAAACATGTCGGCAATACTACATAAACAAGCATTTAGAATGACATTTCCAATTTCCGTCATCGCTTCCTGTTCCATATCAGTTAAATCTTCTAAAGTCAGATCATCCTGCTGTAAAACGGCTCTAACTAATTCAAGACTTTGTTTTTCCGGAAACAAAAGCATGGCTTCGCCACCAAAAGCACCATGAAAAGGTTGAAGCACACCACTGACATTAGTTTTGGTTTTTTTACCAATAATTAAAGCAGCATCTGTTCGGCTAACAAATTGCACACCGGGTACGCTTAATTGAACTTCTTCATTGATCATTTCACTTAGGGAAGCAGCAGCATTCCCCATTGCAATATTTAGTACTTCAGCAACCGCATCAACAAAGAACTCATCTAAAACGGGAGATTTATCCAACATATTTTAATATTTTTTCTTCTGTGATTGGCTTGGGTATAAAATCAACTTTAAGTTGAATTGCTAATTTTTTTATAGCTTCTTGTACATTGGCTGTTAAAAATGCCATTTTGGCATTAGGAAACTGGGGTCTTAATACTTTTGCTGCCTCTCCTCCTTCCATAACCGGCATATTGTAATCAAGTAAAATTAAATCTAGGTCTTCCCCTTTTGCCTTATCTATAGCATCTTGTCCATCACATGCTTCTACGATAGACCAATCGGGGTGTACGTTGCCAATAATTTTCTTTATCATCATCCGAGACATTTTACTGTCATCTACAACCAAACATTTCATAATTAATAATCTCTCAACATAATATTGGAAAAAACAACTTACTTAAAAAATAGCAGAAAAAATCACTTATTCCAGTATTTACTTTGGTCATCTCTTATTGAATGGACAAGAATAGAATTATGTTTCATTTTAACTACCACTGCTCCCTTATCAGCCGTACTTATCCAAGGAATACTTAATTTTTTATATCGCTCTACTATTTCTTGATGAGGAAAAAAATACCGGTTTCGATAACCGGCAGGAATTAGAATCGTCTTAGGTGATACTTGTTGTAAAAAATAGACAGAAGATGAGGTTTTACTGCCATGATGTGGAGCAATAAGTATGTCACTCTCTAGCTGATTAGCAGAATTAGTAACTAACCAGTCTTCAGCAGATTTTTCTATGTCACCTGTAAATAATAATGTTCCATAAATTGAACTGACCTTAAGGACACATGAGTTATTATTTTCACCCTTTATAAAATCTTCTGTAGGAGAAAGAATCTCAAACCTTACTTGATCCCATTCCCAAGTTTGGCCTCGTAAACAAAACATAGGTGAATATTGCTCAAATAAATTAGGTACACTAGTAAGGATCTTCGAAACATTTTTCTGTTTAATAATTGATAATGCTCCCCCACTGTGATCATTGTCGCCATGACTAATCAACAAGGTGTCAACAACTTCAATTCCTTTACTTTCAAGAAAAGGAATAACGACCGCATCACCCATGTTAAATTTATTTGAGTATTTTGCACCTGCATCAAAAACTAAAACATGATTAGCTGTTTCTATAACAGCTGACAACCCCTGCCCCACATCTAACAAAGTCGTTGTTATTTCACCTTGCTTTGGTTTTTCATCATTGACAAAAAATGAAGGTATTAAAAATACTAATCCTAGCCACCTTGCAGGCAAGCCTTTAGGTGCTATTAAAATTAACACTGCTAATAATGTTAATGGTATTGTAAAAATAGATGCTTTTCCTGTATTTAGTGCCGCATAAGGCAGATCAGCCATTATCAATAAAATGACATTTAATCCTTGTAATAATGTATCGACCACAGTTAAACACTGTTCAGTAATAAACGGCGAGATAAACATAAATACGACTGAAAGCAAGCATAAGGGAACCACAAAAAAACTGATCACCGGTACTGAAATAAAATTAGCAATGGGTGAAATAACTGATATTTGTTGAAAAGAATAAATTAATAACGGAGCCAAACCAATTGCAGTAACACAGTGAATTTTAATAGCACTGTGCCAATAGCCTATGCGACCTAGTCGCCCTGCCAAGCTATAAATAATAACAATAACAGCTAAAAAGGATAACCAAAACCCAATAGATAAAACCGCTAGAGGATCAACAATTAACACAGTAAAAAGAGTAAGAGAGACTGTATTGCTCGCTGTGATTTTGCGTTGCCAAACAAGTGCTATCATGGCAATTATCAACATCATTAGTGACCTTTGAGTCGGCAATGAAAAACCGGCCAAAGCTGAATAGAATAATGCCAATAGTAACGCAGCAATAGCAGCATATTTTTGAGGGGAAACTGTTGAAAGTTTAATGCTTATTTGCAGTACCAAAAAGTACATCAACCCCGAAACCAAGCCAATATGTAGACCGGATATTGCCAATAAATGTACTGTTCCTGTTTTTCTAAAAACATCCCATTGTTGCTGATTTATTTCATTCCTTTCCCCTATCATTAATGCTTTAACAAGACCTTTATTGTCACTGTCTTTAAGTAATTCATCCAGATTATCTGAAATTGTCTGACGTAGGTTTGAAAAACTTTTGTTTATTGATTTGAATCTATTGAGCAAGGGTTCAGGGTTAATTTTTACATAACCCGTTGCTCCTATATTATGTTCAAATAACCATTTTTCATAATCAAACCCACTGGGATTAAATCGTCCATGAGGTTTTTTTAGCTTTACAGTCAAGGTCCAGAACTGGCCTGTTTTTATTTTTTGCTTTGGGAAATACCAGCTTAAGCGTATTTTTTTAGGAAAATAATTTGCAGGTTTCGATACTTCAAAATCAAATCTAACTTTTCGCTTATCATAATGAGGTAATCCAATTACCTGTCCTTCTACTTCAATAGTTTGTCCTTGTAGTGATTCAGGTAATCTATTTGCCAAACGTGCTGTGGCAAAACTACTCGCCCAAATTATTCCGACAATAAAAAAAAATAATCGCCAATATCGGTAAAAAGAAAGTAAAAATGCTATTAAAGATAGGGCTAATAACCAAAATAACGAAGGTAACTCAGATAATTGTTGAACAACGAGGATGCCTAGTACGAATGGCAGGACATAAAAAAACACTTAATTATTTAAGCAGACTCTTCTTCACTTGATTCGGCTTTTTCTGCTTCCAAAAAACTTTCAACAAAAGCTTGTAACCCCTGTTGAACAAGCCCATAAGTTACATCAATATTATCAGCTATTTCACCTTCCAAAACTTTAAGCCCATCCAATACACCTCTGGCTTGTGAAAAACCGGTTTCAATACCACCAGCAATTATTTCAGAAAATTTATTAACTGCTTCACTTTCAGACATCTCAGGATTCTGATCTCTATACCCTGAGAAAAAAGCAGTACTCATAGAAATAATTCTCTCAGCTGTTGCTTCTGGTGTTATATCAAGACCTGAATCATAGGCTTCTTGTATTGCATTTTCTCCAAGCTCACCTTCTAAAGCTATATTGACCTCATCAATAGCAGTTTTATAAAGTAAAGCCATGGATTCGTTGCCCATACTTAGACTAACTGTTAAATTTGACTTCAAAATGGTCTGATTATATTGTTTTTTCACCTGCTCTACTGATAGAGCAGTTATTTTTACTGTTTCTTTATTTTCAACCTGACTAGATATATTATTACTCCTGCTCTTCAAAGCAGAATCTGAATTTACTCTTGAGTTGTTGTTAGTAACTTGCTGCATAATCCCCTCTCGACTAAAACTAAATTTATACTATCTATATCGGCTCATTTAAAAAAACTAAAGGGAATATTTTGGAGTAATTTCTTACCAAGAGTAACGCTCGAAATGTATTTTACTGCTTTATTTTAGAGTATAAATGAATTGGATATTGCCTCCCCTATCTAGCTTAAACCTGATAAACTTAGAGGTAATTCAAAATATTTCGAAACACAGCATCATGCCAAAAAAAATAATTCAAAGGTTTATGCCTGACCCGGAGAAACTAAAACAGCAAAAAAGCCTTCAATTTCTTGGTGATAGACTTCATGAACCTAATCTCTGGCACTTAAATCGCCGATCAGTTTCCCTTGCCTTTGCTGTTGGTTTATTTGTGGCATGGATACCGACCCCCGGACAAATGGTCATTGCGGCTGCCGCTGCTTTTTATTTTAGAGCCAATCTTCCTATCTCTGTTGCATTAGTCTGGTTGACAAATCCAATCACTATGCCCCCGATGTTTTATTTTGCTTATGTTGTTGGCTTAAGTTTATTAGGAAAAGATACGTCTGCTGCTAACTTTGAATTTAATTTAGACAGCATCATGTCCAGTCTAGGTGATATTGGAGGCCCTTTTCTATTTGGTTGTTTGGTTTTAGGCATAATCTCTGCAGCAGCCGGCTATTTTGGCATCCGCACATTTTGGCGATATTATGTGAACAAACAATGGCAAACAAGAAAGTCCAATAGAGAGGATAAAGAATAATTCCTTAGTACTGCAATCAGCGAATTTTACTGATTGCAGTACTAGTCTTAACGTCTGGATAAAAAAAATTTCGAATTATACAATCAGACCATCTTCCATATGTAACACTCGATCCATTCTTTCTGCAAGATCAGGGTCATGAGTCACTATCAAAAAACTAACCTGTAATTCCTGATTTAATTCCAGCATTAATTGATAAATCTGTTCAGCAGTTTTACTATCCAAATTACCGGTCGGCTCATCCGCTAAAACACACTTTGGCCTATTAATTAAAGCTCTTGCCACAGCTGCTCGTTGCCGTTCACCCCCAGATAATTCCCCTGGTTTGTGCTCAATTCTATGCCCCAAACCAACTCGACTTAACATCTCTATTGCTACTTTACGCGCTTGTTTAGTTGATTGACCAGAGATTAATACTGGCATGGCAACATTTTCTAGTATTGAAAACTCTCCTAGTAAATGGTGAAATTGATAGATAAATCCTAATGAATAATTTCTTAATTTACTCAGTTTTGAAGGACTAATGGTATTAAGGTTCTCACCTGCTAAAATAACACTGCCTTGTGTAGGTTTTTCCAACCCACCTAACAGATGTAATAAGGTGCTTTTCCCTGAACCGGAAGCGCCCATTATGGCGACACGTTCACCTGTGTTAATCGTCAAGTCAACTCCTTTTAAAACATCAACATCCAAATCACCTTGTTGATATCTCTTTGTCAGTTGTCTGCATTGTAATATCTCTGACTCACTCATATCTTAATACCTCAGCAGGGTTCACTCGTGAGGCTTGCCACGCAGGATATAATGTAGCAAGTAGAGATAAAATGAGCGCAATACTTGCTATCGCATAAACATCTGCCCAAACTAATTTAGAAGGCACATCACTAATATAATAAACATCTGCTGCCATAAACTGAACACCGAAAAAGCTTTCAACAGCGGGGATTATGGTTTCTATATTCAGTGCCAAAAGCACTCCCCCCAATGTACCTAAAGCCGTTCCAATGACACCAATAACACCACCCAATACAATAAAAATACCCATAACAGACATATTTGACAGACCTTGTGTTTTTAAAATTGCAATATCTCCTCGTTTATCAGTAACGACCATCACTAAGGTTGATACAATATTAAATGCAGCAACTGCAACTATTAGCAGTAAAATAATAAACATCACTCGTTTTTCTGTTTTAATCGCCCTAAAAAAATTGCTATGGGCTTTTGTCCAGTCGCTAACAATAAATTTTTGAAATAATTGATTGGCTAACGATTTAGTGATTTTTGGTGCATTAAACAAATCATCTAACTTTAACCGTAAACCACTAACAGCACCCTCTAGTCGAAATAATTTTCCTGCATCATTAATATGGGTAATGGCCATGTTTCTGTCATACTCATACATTCCTACCTGGAATACACCCACAACTGTAAAACGTTTTAACCGAGGTAAGATTCCCGCAGGAGTTGAGTTGACTTGAGGACTAATAATAGTGACCTTATCACCCTTCATCACGCCTAAATAATTTGCTAATTCAGCACCTAAAACAATACTAAACTCTCCGTCCACCAAATCAGATAACTCACCTACTTTCATTTTACTAGCAACTTCAGAAACTTTAGGCTCATGTTCAGGAAATACTCCTCGCAATAATGTACCACTCACTTGCCTACCCGCACTAATCATCACTTGCCCACTCACAAAAGGGGCTGACCCTTCAACATGAGGAGTATTGATAACTTTATTTTCTAATTCTTGCCAGTTTTGTAAGCGACCCGTTCTGCCTGTAATTGTAGTATGGGCAGTCATCCCTAAAATACGTTCACGTAATTCTGATTCAAAACCATTCATCACTGAAAGAACAGCAATTAAGGCTGTTACGCCTAAAGCTATACCTAAGACTGAGGTTAGAGTGATAAATGAGATAAATTGAGTCCGTTGTTTGGCACGCGTATAGCGCATACCTATATAAAAAATAAGCGGTTTGAACATAGCGTTTGTTTATTGGTTTTCTTTACATTTAGAACAAAAACCATACAGATATAAACTATGGTCTGTTAATTGATAACCTAATTTTTTGGCAATATCCCTTTGTCGTTCTTCGATAACACTATCGGTAAATTCATCGACTCGTCCACATTTCATACACACAATATGGTCATGATGAACCCCTCTATTAAGCTCAAAAACCGAATTTCCACCTTCAAAGTGATGTCTAGAAACTAAGCCAGCAAGTTCAAACTGTGTTAAAACACGATAAACTGTTGCCAATCCAATTTCTTCATCTTGGCTCAACAAAATTTTATAGACTTTCTCGGCAGACAAATGCTTCTGATCAGTCTGCTGCTCCAAAATCTCCAGAATTTTTACTCGAGGTAGTGTAACTTTAAGCCCTGCATTTCTTAAATCATTACTTTCCAAGAACAAGACCCTCCTTTATAAACATAAATATATTACGCATGATTACTTATAGATTATCAATTTATTGAATCATAGACACTGTAAGGTTTAAACAGTTCCATCACCCATTCGTGAAGTTTTATTTCTAAAAAAAGCAAATTATCATTAAAGTGAATCCAACGTCACTTAAACTGAAAATTCATCAATAGTTATCCACAGAATCACAAAAACAATCAATTGTAACTTTTTTTGATGCATGCTGTTGATACTTTTATGGGATTATTTTTCAAACATACGGTATCATTTTCCCTATACGACCAATCTCTGTCATTTAATTTCAAAAAAACATGAGAAAATCTATTTACCCACCTATTATATTTTTAAGTATTACGTTATCTTCCTGCACGACCATTATGGAAAACCTTCCTGGTGTCTATACTTTAGATATTCAGCAGGGTAATGTAATTAATCAAGATATGATTGATCAACTCAAACCCGACATGACTAAACGACAGGTTTTATATGTTATGGGCTCCTCTATGCTGGTTGATGTTTTCCATGAACAACGCTGGGATTATATTTATTCCGAACAACTAGATGGCGAACAAAGAAAACAAAAAAGACTTTCTTTGTTTTTTAAGGATGAAAAACTATCAGGCATAAAAGGTGATTTTAGGCCAAGCAGCTTAAATGCCAATAAAAAATCAAAAGAAACGACGGTTAATGTGCCTCCCCGCGACCTAGACAAAACACTTTGGGAAAAAATAACATCAGTTTTTTCCTCTACAGAACCCAAAAATAGATCTAAAGATGACGACAAAGCTTTCTCAAAAGATGCTAAAAAAACTATCCGTAATAGGAATACTAGTCAGGAAGGTATCAATGATAATGAATTCTAAAAGACTACAAAAAATATTTGCGGTAAAAACCTAGTTATTTAAGTGCCCGGTTTCGTCTTGCATCCATTGGATGACATAATAACGAACGATAGATCTCCACTCTATCGCCTTGAGAAACCATTTTTTTTATATCACACACTTTCCCAAAAATTCCAACTTTCATTTTAGAAAGATCAATTTCGGAGAATTGATCTTTTATCCCCGATAAAACAATTGCCTCTTGTACACAAATAACTTCTTTCAACTTAATAGGGATGCATACTTGCTTATCGGGAGTTGCAAAAGCCACTTCAATATCCATGATCAATTATACAGTTGCTTAGCCCGATCAGTAAAAGAGCTTACCATGGTATTACATATTTGATTAAAAACGACTCCAAATGCTAGACTAGTAAATCTGCCATTAATTTCAAAGTCTAAATCTAATGAAATTTTACTAGCATCTTCTCGTAATGGCAGAAAGTTCCAAACACCATCCAGTGATGAAAAAGGGCCGTCTAACAAAGTCATAAATAACTGTTCATTTCCTACACTTCGATTACTTGTTGAAAATAATTTATTAAAACCAGCTTTAGATATTTTTAATTCTGCTTCAACAATATCCCCTTCTTTTTTTAGAATTTTACTTCCACTACACCACGGTAAAAACTCTGGGTATGATTCTATATCTCTGACTAAATCAAACATCTGTTTAGCTGAAACCTTGACTAAGGCACTTTTTTTGACTTGAGTCATTAAATTATGCCTATCACATCTAAAAGCACTAAAAATACAGCGCCAGGTGCAATATACCTAATGAGAATACCCCATACCTTAAATGGAAAATAGGGAAGGTCTAATTCAGCACTCACATGCTTCTTATGCATTACCCACCCAGAAAATATTGCTATACCAAGACCGCCAATAGGTAGCATTAGATTTGCAGTTAAATAATCCAGTAAATCAAAAATTGTTTTATCAAAAAGTTTAAATCCTGACCAAACATTAAATGATAATGCAACACTCACCCCCAATACCCAGACACCCAGTCCACTTACAATACTAGCTTTAGTACGAGTAAAGTTTTTATTTTCTACAAGCCATGCAACAAGAGGCTCAATCAATGAAATTGCAGAGGTTAATGCTGCAAAAACCAATAAAACAAAAAACAAGACACCAAACAACCAGCCTCCTGTCATATTTCCAAATGCAATAGGTAACGATTGAAAAATCAGTCCTGGGCCGGCACTAGGTTCTAGTCCATTAGCAAAGACAAGCGGAAAAATAGCAATGCCTGCTAACATAGCTACCACAGTATCTGCCCCTGCAATATACAAACTGGTTTTAGCAATAGAAACACCCTTAGGCAAATATGATCCATAAACCATAATTGCCCCCATACCTAACCCTAAAGTAAAAAAAGCATGTCCCATAGCGGTTAAGACCGCATCGCTATCAATTTCACTAAAATCTGGACTAAAAAGAAACCTCAGCCCTTTAAAGTAGGCTTCTCCTGTCGTCATGGCATAACCGACTAATAGAACTAATAATGCAAATAATACTGGCATAAAAAACCGCACCGCTTTCTCTAGTCCACCTTTAACACCTCGCATTACAACACTCATGGTGGCAACCAAAAAAGCAGTATGCCAAAAGACCAACTGGACTGGACTGGCAAGTAAATTATCAAAAGTTTCTTTAACTACTGTTGCATCTGATGAAAATCCACCAAAAAATGCTTTAAATACATAGGCACTAGCCCAACCCGCAATAACACTGTAATACGATAAAATCAAAACGCCCGCAGTAACTCCCAGCCAGCCGAGGTAATGCCAATTTTTATTTGCATTTGCTTCTGTTGATAGCATTTCCAGGGTATTAATAGGGCTTTGCCGCCCTCTTCTTCCCATCATACTTTCTGCGATCATAATGGGAATTCCTATGGCAACAATACAGGCCAAATAGACGATAACGAAGGCTCCTCCTCCATTTTCGCCGGTGATGTAGGGAAATTTCCAAATATTACCTAAGCCAACTGCTGACCCCGTCGCTGCTAGAATATAAGCGAATCGAGATGACCATTCTCCGTGTATTGATTTTTTGTTTGCCATTGTTTTACCTAGTGCTCCAAATAATTACGTTCGTTAACGGCAAATTTATATTCCCGCAGGTCTGGTTTCAGATGTGTTTCAGTTAATTGCTATAAAATCCACATCCATCCCTTCGCTAAATAGAGTAAAATACCAGAATAATCCTATTTCGTCAGTTTAAAAATAATTTTCATCGTTATGGCTGGTAAAAAATCCAAAAAAAAGAACAAACAAACAGATAATACGATTGCCGTAAATAGACAGGCAAGCCATGAGTTTTTTATTGAAGAGCAATTTGAAGCTGGCCTTGTCTTAGAAGGATGGGAAGTTAAAAGTTTACGAGAGGGTCGAATCCAGCTAAAAGAGAGTCATATCAGTATCCATAAAGGAGAAGCCTGGCTTTTAAGTGCTCATATTTCTCCATTATTGTCAGCATCTACGCATATAGTGCCTGATACTATTCGAAAAAAAAAATTACTGCTCCATGACTATGAATTAAGTAAATTAATTGGTGGAGTTGAGCGCAAAGGGTATACCATTGTTCCTCTATCAATGTACTGGATAAGAGGCCGTGCAAAACTTAAAATAGGTTTAGCTAAAGGTAAAAAATTACATGATAAACGCTCAGCGTCAAAAGACAAAGATTGGCAACGCGATAAAGAACGCCTTATGAAACATGCGTGATCCCAAAATCTAAGCAGCATCCTTCTTCTTAATATAAAAAACCTGTGTCTCTTGGTCTTTTAGAAACTCTATTATCGTGTGCCCAGTTTGTTCAATATAAACGCCAATATCCAAATGAGCAGCTGGGTCTGTGGCAATAATTTTAACTATTGCTCCACCCTTTATTTCCATCAAACCTTTTTTTAAGCGCAATAAAGGTAAAGGGCAATTTAACCCACTGGCATCAACTTCTAAATCAACTTCAATCATAAATTTTGTTTTCTAAATAAACTTAATACTGCCTTATAATATCATTCTCAAAAGAATTCTAAAATCAAAGTTAACAATGGATTATTTTCCACTTTTTTTAAAATTAAAAAAACAAAGCTGTTTAGTTGTGGGAGCAGGAACAATTGCAACCCGTAAAATCGAGCTATTATCAAGAGCAGGTGCTGTCATTACAGTGATTGCTAAAGATGTTAGCCCTACGATTACCCACATGCAAAAATCGCACGAACTAATAATAAAAGAAAAAGAATTTGAAACATCTGATGTAAAAGGTTTTAGTTTAATTGTTTCTGCTACAAATAACTCAGCAACAAACCAGCTAGTTTCTCAATCTGCAACTGAACTCAACATTCCCGTCAATGTTGTCGATAACCCAGAACTTTGCAGTTTTATCTTCCCCGCCATTATTGACCGCTCTCCTCTCATAGTAGCGGTTTCATCAGGAGGAGCATCACCTGTTTTAGCTCGATTATTACGTGCTAAAATTGAAAGCATCATTCCCTCAGCTTATGGTCAGCTTGCTCTTTTTGCAGAAAAATTTAGAAACACTGTAAAAAAACAAATAAAACAACCCGCTCAACGAAGAATTTTTTGGGAATCTGTATTACAAGGAAAAATATCAGAACTTATTTTTGCGGGTAGACAAGAAGAAGCAGAAAGCCAACTTAAAAAACTAATATCGAATACAGAAGACAATGATGATATAGGGGAAGTTTATCTAGTGGGCGCAGGGCCTGGCGACCCAGACTTGCTTACATTCAGAGCATTAAGACTTATGCAACAAGCGGATGTAGTTGTTTATGACCGTCTTGTTTCCCCCGAAATACTTGACTTAACACGCAGGGATTCAGAAAAAATATATGTTGGAAAACAAAAACAAAATCACAGTGTGCCACAAGATTCAATCAATGAATTATTGGCTTCACTTGCAAAAAAAGGTAAACGTGTCGTCCGTTTAAAAGGTGGAGATCCTTTTATTTTCGGACGGGGGGGAGAAGAAATTGAAACTCTGTTAGACCAGAATATCAGTTTTCAAGTGGTACCTGGAATTACTGCTGCTTCTGGTTGTGCAACTTATGCAGGCATACCATTAACTCATAGAGATCATGCTCAATCTTGTATCTTTGTAACAGGACATCTTAAAGACGGTACAATTAATCTAAATTGGAAGCAATTAACCGCATCAAACCAAACCGTTGTTTTTTATATGGGGCTTTCTAGCCTAGGAAAAATTTGCCAATCCCTTATAGATAATGGTTGCTCAAGCAATCATCCCATTGCGATTATTCAACAGGGTACAACGGCTAACCAGCGTGTGGTCACTGGAACTCTAGAAACTTTACCTCAACTTGCTTCTGCTAAAAATATAAAAGCACCAACATTGATTATTGTTGGGTCAGTAGTCACTTTACATGATAAATTACACTGGTTTAAAGTAGAACAAACCTAATCAATTATCTTTTATAATCATATGTTTAAAATATTAAAGCCACTATTTATGATCCTAACAACTATTCTAGTTGCATGTGATCAATCCCCTTCTCCAAAGAAAACTATTTCATTAGCAAAAAATGGTGTCTTTTCTGCGACTCTATCAGAGAATTATGCTCTATTAGGCACTATGGAAGGTTATGGTGAATTATGGAAAACGAAAGGCAAGCCATCACTCATTCATAAATGGAAACACACAGAAAATGATAGCGGTATTATTTCTACAGACATATCACCCAACGAAGAGTTTGCGATTACCGCTGAAAAAAACTCTATTGCTTGGTGGCAAATAAAAAATGGTACCTTATTATCCGTTTGGAACCTGCCTGATATTCATGATATTAAAATTTCTCCTGACGGTCAATTTGCATTAATTGGTTTGTCAGATAAGGCTATCTACTTATATCTACAATCAGGCAAAACTCAGTACGCTTTCGGACACGATGACAGAGTCTCTACCATTGATATATCAAGTAACGGAAAATATGCAATAACCGGGTCAGACGACCAAACTGTAAAACTTTGGGATTTATCAACTGGTGAAATAAAATATACATGGAAACATCAAAATAAACTTTCAACCGTAGCCATTAGCCATGATAATAAATATGTTTTTACCAATGGTGCATTAAGCCAAAGCCAATTGTGGAAAATTTCAAATGGAAAACTACATAAAAAAATTGGCCCTAAACTAATCACTTATTCTACGGCTGAATTTTCAAATAACGATAAGTTTTTGCTCCTTGGACACACAAGCCAGCGTATTGAACTTTGGAAAGTTAGATCCGGTAAACAAAAACAATACTGGCGACCTAAAAAAGAAGAAAATTGGCGACCCACTGCGGCAACAATTCTATCCTTAGACTTTAATAAAAATAACAAGAAATTTTCTAGTATTACTACAAATGGCTTTTTACAAAAATGGCGAATCAAACCATAATTTAGTTAACATTCAGTCCAAATGATATTTAATTAAGAAGTGTATACTTCACGCGATCACGGATGCGGATTTCTATCGGTCACTTTTTGCCGAATAGGCTCATTGTTGCGTAAACATGCTACGCACCCATTTTAACGCCTTGCTATCGACAAAAATTAACTCGCTATAAATTCCACATCCGTGACCATGTGAAGTATATATCACTCAATTTATTTATAATTAGATTGAATTTTACTTTAAAATATAATATCCTTTCAGAGTTTATTAATTTGTTTGAACTAACTTTTACGACTCTTTAAGTTAGTAATTTTAATCACAATGAGAGAGGAAGTATGAAAAAAATATTAGGTGCATTAGCAGGTATTGCTTTAATCGGTTTAAGTGGACAAGCAATAGCTGACGAAGAAACAAAAGTAGGGCAAAAAATCTATGATCGCGCTTTCGGTCGTGGCTGTGGGGCATGTCATGATATTGCTTCTAACCCACAACTAGCAGCTTTAATCAAAGCTGGAGAGCTTGATAAAGCAAGTTTCTCTGATACCTTAAAAAATGGTAAAAATGGCATGCCAAAAGCAATGGCTGCAATTATGGCAGTTGGCCCAGTTAAAAAAGCAGGCTATTCTGAAGACCAGGCAATTGATGCTGTTTACAAATTCTTAAGCAAATAAGTTATAAAAAAACTTCTTAAGTAAGTAAATTTGGCAAAAAAAAGCCGCTTTTTTTAAAGCGGCTTTTTTTGTGCTTTCCTTCTGTTTATTTTTCTTTGATTTAACCCTTTTTTACTAAGCCAACTTTCACTGATGAATCAGGCTGACCAAGTCTAAAGTGCCTTCTAACCCAAAAACCACATATTGCTGCAATCATTAACCCACATGAAGTTAAAGTAAGATAAATTAAAGTTTTTAATTGCGAAACTTCTTTCAATATTTCTACATTCCTCTGGTTTTTTATCTTTCTTTTTTCGGACACTGGAAGCGGTGCAGAATAAGCCTGTAAAACCTTAACATCAGCCCTTAAGCCCTCCACAGTATCCAACGAAGTAATAATACTACCTTTACGTATGCTTTCTTCTAGCATTCTCAACTTACTTTCTATAGAGCCACTTATCAATCCAACAAACTGACTTTTCAAAGCTTTAATTTCTGCTGATAATACTGCGTTTTCAATGGTATAGACAGCCGAAGCTTCCACTTGCGTGCTAGACGAGGTAAATTTATCTAACATATTACCTGTGGGTATTAATAAAAAGCCCAAAATAAAAACAATCACCATCAATGAAGATGCCAACAATAATAAAATCCTATTCGCCTTAACCAAACCTTGATGTTGTGGAATATTTTGCAGAATTACTATGTCTCGTTGCTCCTCGGCATTAACTAATTCTGATTTTAATTCACGCATATTACACTCATTATTATTGTTATTCCCCCATCAATGGGAATTGTAATAGACACATTTTTCTCATTATACAAGCTTATAAAGAATATGCCCTAATAATTTCAGAAATACTAAAGATCTACTTTCCATTGGCACACAGAACCTCTCATTAAAACTCAACAATTACTATATTATATCTAGCATTCCCTTGTTCTTAGTTGTCTCAGCAGACTCACTATTTTTAACCAGCTTGTTTCATTTTTGCCGCAATCCTCATCCTTAAAGCATTTAATTTAATAAAACCTTCCGCATCTTTTTGATTATATGCTCCCTCATCGTCTTCAAACGTTGCAATATTCTCATCAAATAAACTATCAGTTTCTGACATCCTACCAACAACAGAAACACTTCCTTTATAGAGTTTTACCCTGACCTTTCCATTGACCGAGATCTGCGAATCATCAATCATTCCTTGTAACATTTTACGTTCGGGACTCCACCAATAGCCGTTATAAATCAAAGTAGCATAGCGAGGCATTAGCTCATCTTTTAAATGAGCAACTTCTCTATCCAATGTTAAAGATTCAATTGCCCGATGCGCTTTTAGCATAATAGTCCCTGCCGGTGTTTCATAACATCCTCTGGACTTCATGCCCACATATCTATTCTCAACGATATCATCTCGTCCAATTCCATTGTTTCCACCCAATTGGTTCAATTTTTCCATCACCTCAGCAGGACTATGTGGTATACCATCAATAGCGGTAATATCACCCTTGATATAGCTTAACTCCAAATACGTAGGTTGATCAGGCGCATTTTCAGGTGAAACGCTCCAGAGCCACATATCGTCTTCAGGTTCTGTCCAAGGATCTTCAAGAGTTCCACCTTCATATGAAATATGTAATGAATTCGCATCCATTGAATAAGGCGAAGCTTTACCTTTTTTCATTTCAATTGCAATTCCGTGTTTCTCAGCATAAGCTAACAATGATTGTCGAGAGTTTAGATCCCATTCTCGCCAAGGAGCAATAATATGAATATCAGGTCGCAAAGCATAGGCACCTAACTCAAATCTAACTTGATCATTTCCTTTCCCCGTCGCACCATGAGAAATAGCCTGAGCACCTGTTTCATTTGCAATTTCAATCAACCTTTTGGCAATTAAGGGTCTAGCAATAGATGTTCCTAACAAATACTCCCCTTCATAAATAGCGTTTGCACGAAACATTGGAAAAATATAATCCTTGGCAAATTCTTCACGCATGTCCTCTATGTAAATTTCTTTAATGCCCATTGCCTCAGCTTTAGCTCTAGCTGGTTCTACTTCACCACCTTGACCTATATCTGCAGTAAATGTAACCACTTCACAAGAATACACATCTTCTAACCATTTTAAGATTACAGATGTATCCAATCCACCAGAATAAGCCAAAACAACCTTATCAATTCCTGTCATAACGTCCTAATACTCTAACTATTAAAAATTTTTTATTATACTTTACTCGGTCACGAATGCGGAATTTATATCAGTTTGTTTTTGCCGGTAGCAAGGCGCTGAAACAGATGCATAGTTTGCTAAACAACAGTTTTAACAACGGGGTTTATAGGTAAAAACGAACCGATAAAAATCCACATGTAATAGCAGACTATTGCGAAGGGTTTCAAGTATCCGCTCCCAACTCACGCCCCTCACTTACATCCCTGTAGGTGACGAAGAGATTGGATGTTTTGGACTCACCCACTTGAAGAGGGGAAATCGCCCATGGTTTTGTGAAGAAATCTGGACAAAATTTCCCTCAAAAACCATGTTCAACTGATTCTTCTAGGATTATTGAAGATAGCTTAATTTGTCAGAAACCTAAACTGGATGAAAAAAAATTCAGAGTTGTTGAATAATTGCTTGAATCCCACTTTCAACAGTAAGTTGATAATACAGCATTCAACTGATTACATTAGTTTAACTAATTGAAACAGTAGGCAAATTAAGTCTATAACCTACCCGTTTAATAGTCAATATCCAATGAGGATGGTCAGGGTCTTTTTCGATTTTTTTACGTAACAAATGCATATATTGATAAAGATCTGATTTATTAGCTCGATATGTTGCAGGCCAAAGGTGTTCAATAATTTCATCTGCGCTAAATACTCTATCAACATTAGTAGCAAGCAAACTGAAGAGTTTAAATTCTTTATCTGTCAAGCATAAATCTTTACCCTTAAACGAAACAGCATTACAATTAGTATCTATATTAAATGGCCCCACATTATAGCTAGTAACTGTTGTAGGAGGAGTAGGGATAGGGCCATCAATACGACAAGGTGGCATTGGCATAACTGAATCAATAAAACGATACACCTCAGTCTCATTTCTTCTTTGACTAGATCTTCTTTCTTGGTATCTTCTATCAGGAAAAGAATGAGGATTATACTTAAATCGAATTCTGAAGTAATTATCCAATTGTTCCAATATAGGTTCTTTAAAGAAACAATCTACCCAAGAACTTATATAGTTTAAATCACCATTTTTATGATTACTAATAGCACAAACTGGAATATGGCAATCAGAATTAATTTGCTTTATTATTCCAATGTTTAACTCTGATAATTTAGAATCTAGTTTACTCACATCAATAATGATCAGATCATTATTTTTGATTTCATCTGATCCCAAAGCTTTGTCAATGGAATAAACTTCTAATGATAAAACATTAGCAACGCAATAACCCTCAATCAAACCTATAATATATTTATCATTAGATATTAATAAGATATGATGATTAATAGGCCTTCTCCTAACAATTTAGTTAAAACATTAACGTTAGTTTAATATTACTTCATATTTTTGTTAAAACAAGGTAGTAGTACCTTTACTTCAAAAAGTAAAGCATTATTATTTTTCTCAATTCTAAAATAAATTAATTGTTACCCAATATTGTCTGAGTAGCATTAGCTACCGAAAATTGGAAGTTCTTTTACCATATAGACAACTTTACCGTCTAGCTTCAGTGTCTTTCTAAAAAGACCTTTAAATTCAACCGGAATATTAGATGCCCAGTTAAAAAAAATTTCTAGTAGCTTATTTAAATTATTCGTTTTATTAAACCATTCCAGGTTTTTAAGAGACATAAGTCCTATGCTATCAGCAGCTGCATAATTTATACTTCGCACGGTCACGGATGCGGTTTTCTATCGGTTGCTTTTTTGCCGATAGGCTGCGTTGCAGAAACGGTTGCGTAGCCAGCTATGCACCCTTTTCAGCGCCTTGCTATCGACAAAAATCAACTCGCTATAAAATCCGTATCCGTGACCACGCGAAGTATAATCTCTCAAAATATTGGAAATATTTTTCAATGAAAGACCTTTTTTTAATTAATCCTTGATCAACGACCCATTGCGGAAAGGTATCACGTAAAATTAAATAACTGGGAATATTCTATAATTTTTTGAGCCTGAATTAGTAATTGAAATAGTATGAAAATTTGCATTATAAAAATAATACCATCAAATCAAATCAAATCAAATCAAATCAAATCAAATCAAGTATAAGAATTTGAATTTGAATTTATAATTAATTTTATAGTAATAAATATACTATAAAAACGGCTTAGGTACTTGTGGAAACCCCACCCATTCGGCAATTTTATTATACCTTTTGGCAATATCTTGGGCAATTTTAATACCATTTTCAACGCCTTTCACAGTTTTACCTAATTTAGAATCTTTATCGCCCAGATTCTCTACTAATCGCTGCAACCGGTTTGCAAGCCCTTTCTTTTTAACCTCGTCTTTACTGTTACATTGCTCAAGTTGTTCTAAAGCTTTAGCTACATTTTCCAGCTCTTTCGCTTCCTGTTTTTTCCCTGTTTCTATTAACAGCTGAGCCAATTCATTCAAATTACCTTGCAAGCCAATATTGCAATCGTAAAAATTAAAGGTTGTATGCGTAGAATGATCCATCAAAACCTGATT
>CAZZIX010000017.1:14577-22021 GCA_964654345.1 uncultured Methylomarinum sp. | reverse complement strand
CTATCGCTCATCCACCCTACAAAATAGCAATATTTCTTAACTTAATGGCAGTGACTCAGCTTATGGTGAATAAAAGCTATTATTTTGAGAGGTCATAACGGGTGCTTGAAAGCTAAAACTAGCTAAACAATTGACACCACCCACTAATTGTTCACCTGGATTTGGTAGTGCCATACGGACTGTAAAGCTTCCACTTGCAGGATCTATCAGTTGATCAACTATGGTTACTTTCGCTTTAAAGGTTTTGTTTGATGGTCGTTCTGGACGTATTTCTACTTCCATCCCTTTTTCTATTAACCCAAAATATTCTGTTGGTGCAATGAGTTCTACACGGAGTGGATCAATTTGAGCTAACTTCATAATGGCTCGATCCATCACTGATTCGCCTATCATTGCGAACTGCTCAATAACAATGCCATCAATTGGGCTTTTAATCGTTTTTAATTCTAGCCTTGCTTGTGCTAGTTCTAGATTTAAATTAGCTATTTTTCTTTTTTCAGTTGCCTTTTGTAATTCAACTCTGGCTAAAGCAACTTCTGTTTCTGCTTTATCCTTTTCTATCTGAGAGACAGAATTTTTTTTGTGTAAACCAGCCACTCTTTTTTCATTTCTTTTAGCAAACTTTAATTGAATTTGTCTGTTTTTTATTTCACTAAAAGAGGCTGCTTCAAGTTTTGCGAGTTTAACTTTTGCAATTTCTATTGAGGCTTCCATTTGTGCTAATGCCTGTCCCTTTTTTATCCGGGCACCTTTGTCAACAATTAATCTTTCTAGAACACCATCAACAGGGCTACTAAGCTCTACATACATTTCTGGTTTTACCATACAATCCAGTTCTGCACGCTCTGATGCTTGCAGATAAAAGGGGAGGGTAGTAATTATTAAAAACAGTATATTTTTCATTTATTTAGTTTTGTATTGTTCATTACAAAATCATTCTTTATCTTTCTATTTTTGTAGAAGGAGATAATATGTAAAAACGTTAGAAATATTTATATAACCAAGAACGCAAAAGTAATTTATTCAGTTATTCAAATTTCCCTGAAAAAGCCAGAATTCTTTGTAAATGACGGTCTTGTTTCAGCAATAACTTTCTAATACGACGCTGTTCCTTTTCATTTTTTTGTTGAGGTAAGCGCAAAATTATATTCCCTATAAATTTAGGAATCGGTTTATTACCAGAGCATAAAGAAACCATCATTTTAAGCATAGCAGAGGAGTAGAAATTTGCTAGTGCAGGATCTTGTAATGATAATATTGCTTCTGTACTACCTGGGTCACCTTGTCTTGCACATCGACCATATAATTGTCGGTCAATGCGACGAGATTCATTCCGACTTAAAGCGATAACATGTAGACCGCCTAATTTTGCAACACTTGGAGTAGGAGTAATTCCACTTTGACTTCTTTTTGCTCCAAGCATAATATCGGTTCCACGGCCTGCCATATTGGTTGCTACCGTAATTGCTTTAAGTTGTCCTGCTTGGGCGATAATTTCTGCTTCGTGCTGATTTTGATTTGCATTTAAAACACGATGTAAAAACCCTGCTGTTGTTAACCATTGACTAACCTGTTCTGATTCTTCGACAGAAGAGGTTCCAATCAAAATGGGGCGTTGTTGCTGGTGTATTGTTTTTATTCTACTAAGAAATATTTGCTTTCTAACCGTTTCATTACGATAAATATTTTCCATTTGCAAAAGTCGTTTACTTATTTTATTTGTAGCTACTTTGACTACATGTAACCCGTAAACTTGTTGTAACTCGCTTGAAACTTCATTCAGCGTGCCAGAAGTTCCCCCCAGACGGAGGTATCGAGCAAAAAATCGTTGGTAACTAATTCTTGCTAAAGGTTCTCTTGGTTCACTAAGTAGGCAGCCTTCTTTAGCTTCTATCATTTGATGTAAACCCTGTTCCCAGCTGCGGTCAGACATGACACGCCCCGTATATTCATCTACAATTTGAATTTTTTCTTCATTAATCACGTAGTGTTTATTTCTTTTGTAGAAATATTCAGCCGATAAAGCTTGTTTTACTAACATTTCACGTTTTCGAATATTTTTCCAAAGCTTGGGTAAATTTTCTGTTAATTTGTCTAACGCAGCTTCTCCTTCAGCGGTCAGTTCAATTTGTCTGGTTTTATTATTAGCAGTAAAATCTTTGTGGATAAATAAGGCTGATGCTAAAAATAGAGCATCATTAAAAGTTTCTGGTAAATCTTCATTAGCAATGGTTTTAGTAATAATCAAAGGTGTTTTTGCTTCATCAATCAGTATGCTATCAGCTTCATCTACTAGGGCAAAACATAAGCCACGTAATAATAAAGGTTCTTTATTTTCATGTTGTCTTTGAATTTCTTTAAACTGAGAACATAAACTCCCTGTATTATCGCCCATTGATATTCTATCTCGTAGATAATCAAAGGTAATTTGTTTATTAGTGGTGTGAACAATATCGTTCTGATAAGCCATTTGTCTTTGCTCTGTTTCCATTCCTTCAATAACTGACCCACTCGTTAACCCAAGTCTTTGATAAAGCGGTTTCATAGTTTCTGAGTCTCGAGCAGCAAGGTAATCATTTGAGGTGATAACATGCACGGGAATACCTGCTAAAGCTGCTGTACAAGCGGGCAGGGTGGTCGCCAGTGTTTTACCTTCACCGGTTTCCATTTCGGCGAGCATACCGTTCATCATTATCCAGCCTCCAAAAATCTGTACATCGTAATGACGCAAACCTAGGGTTCTGTTAGCAACTTCTCGAATAATGGCAAATGCTTTAATAATGAGTGCATCTTTTAATCCTTGGCGATGAAGTTTATTGCGAATATCTTGAATAACCTGCGTTAATTCATCTTCAGAGCAATTTTTTAAAGCTAGCTGATATTTGTTAACTCGTCTGACAATATAATTCTGTCTTTGAGTCTTTGGGTCAAATTTGTGCTGGAGCTTATCAAGTTGGGAGGCAAAGCTCTGCTCCAGATCTGTTAGACGAGACTCTGGTTTTTGTGGGTAATTTCCCAACCGGATACCGGGTTTTGATAATAAACTAGACATTGATGTGCCTTAAAAATACTTGACTTATCCGTCGATACCATTGGGTTGCCAATGCTTCGCCTCCATGATCAATACGAACATAAGCTCTTGTACCTAAAGGGACTTCATCTTGTTGTGGATTAAATTCTAAATCAAAAATAAATAATTTTTCCTGAGTTGCCAGCATATCTTCACTATTTAGAGTACTTGCGATTTTTCCACCACCACTAGTTGATAAAGCAGCACTAGGAAGTCGGTTTGTTGCTTCTGGGGTCTGGTTAACTATGTGAGCAGCATATTCTTTGCCAGCATTTGAGGCGAGCCTTAATTTAATGCCTACAATTTTTTCTCGTAATTGACCCATATTATCCTGGCGTATAACCATACGTATTTTAGGAGGCTCATCGTCTAAAATATAACCTAATAATTCTCCATGACGAACGTAACGGCCTAAAATATCATCAATATTTGGAAATAAAATTTTTCCGTTTTTTTGTGCTATAACAGACATAGTGTTGATTTTATTACGTGCATAGTTTAATTCTGATTTAGCTACACGGACCGCTTCTCTCGCTTTTTCTATCTCTACAATATTACGGCTTTGTCGTTTTGCTCTGTATTGTATTTCTAATTCTTGTACGTTTGCATGAGCAATTTTAACCCTAGCCTCTAAAAATGGATCACTTAAATAAATAATAGGGGTTCCTGAGGTAACTAGTTGGTTATTAGAGACTTGTGGGGAACCAGCGAAACCATCATGTTTTGCCTTTAAAAGAGCCTCTTCTGGAAGCCAGACCACGCCTTCAGCCATTGTGTAAGAGGGAAGGGGGATAAATCCAATTGCAGAAATAAATATAACGAGTAGGCAACTACTTATGATAATCCCTCGGCTACGTTGATTTGCAAGACTTGGGCTACTGATAAGGAAACTAGCCGCTTTATATAAGGGGCGTAGAATTTGCAAACTAATTAACCAGATTGCCAATAGTACACCTAGAAAAAAGAAGGTATCCGTGACATAAATACAAATAAACCACAAAATATACAGCCGATAGAGTAGGGAGGATAGGCTGTAAATAATGAACCAAGGTGTTTCACCTGGCGCATAACTGGGTGAGGCAACATGTTTTAAACCAAAAAGATAGCGTTGAAAAAAATAATGCCAATATTTAAAAGACCGTTGATACAAGTTAGGTATGCTTAGTGCATCAGAAAGCATATAGTAGCCATCAAATTTTAATAAAGGATTACCATTAAAAAAAATTGAAGATATTCCACCAATAATAAAAATATTAAAACCAATATTTTGAATAATACCGGGTTCTACAGCCAGGAAAAGTAGTACCCCTAAAGCTGCCAAAAAGGTCTCAACTATAATTCCTGCGGCACTGACCAAGATACGTTTATATTTACTTCTAAAATGTGTTGTTGTAGAAACATCAACATAGGGAACGGGCATAAACATCAAAAAATTGATGCCCATTTCATGGATTTCTCCACCTTCTAACTTGGCGCTAAAAGCGTGGCCTAACTCATGTAAAAATTTAATGGGTGGATATAACAAAAACAAAAACAGTAAGTTATAGGGTGAAAGTGCATTTATAGTAAAATGTTGGTTAATTTGTGGCCAATTTAATGCTGCTTGCATGGCTGTATAGCTCATCAATACTAACCAGATAATAGCCACCCAACCCGTAAATAACCATTTGACTTTATTAAAATATTTATTGAGAAAACTATCTGGATCCCATAAAGGGATTTTTTGTGCCAATGGGTTGGAAAATTGTTGTAGAAGTTTAGATCGTTTATATTGAACCTGCTTCTCAAACATTTCCTCTGTATTACTTAGCTTTTTATTGGACTGAATTAAATCAGCCGAATGTAATTGACTTAACAGTTGAAGTATTTCTTCTTGTCCTGGTGCATAGTCATTTGTTTGTTCACTTAGTTGTGAATAAATTTCTTCTACGCTACGCTTCCCATCCAGAAGCCCTATAAATTGATAGGCAGTTGGGTTAAAGCGATGGCTTCGGCCATTAATCTTGTTTTCTAACAAATACCATATTAAACCTCGATATCTATGCCGATGAATATTAATATGGCTATGCAAAGCAGGCTGGAGCTTAGCAACTTTATACCAGTGAGGACTAAATAAATTGTTGTTCATAAAAATATCCGTCTAAGGAATTACCAAGACCAGAACCAAAGGCGTAGCCAATCAAACATTTCATGAGTCCAGATCCATAGTACTTTTGCGCGACCTGCATTAATTTTACCTATCCCTTCCATGCCTGGGCGAAGCAAGTCTGGAGCGTCAAGCAAAGTGGCTTCAACTCGAAATATATTAGATCCATCTTCAGTATTGGCAACAGCGGTTATTTTTTTAACGGCTAAGTTTAGTCTACGATTGGGTATGCTAGAGAGGGAGAGAGTTCCAGGTTGACCCGGCTTAATATAAGATATTGATCGTTCATCAACCTTTAAAATAACGCGATAGCCTTCAAGAGGCGCTATTTTAAATAAAGTATCACCACGTTCTACAGGTGATCCTAACATTTGGCTCAGATCACCCTCAATAACTACGCCATCGAAAGGTGCGATAAGCTGTACCTTTTCAAGCTGTTTAATTGTTAAATCCCTTTCTGCTGTTATTTGTTTAATTTGAGCACTTGTAATTCTAACTTCCACCAAATCTTGTAATGAAAGCGCTTCTCGATATTCACGACGCGTTTGCTGAATTTGACCATTAAGTTTAGCTAATTCTAATTTTAATTCTGAATCTTCGAGTGTTGCCATAATGTCGTCTTTAGCAACCGTATCACCCGCTTGTACAGATGCAGAAACAAGATATCCCGCAATTGGTGCAGCAATGATGCGCTGAACTTTTCCTTCTAAAATAGCATCGGATGTTACACGAAAATCTATTTCTATTAAGCTACTGAATAATAAAACTAAAGAAGTTGCTATTGTAAAAAGTTTTACCTTTAGAAACTTTAAACCAAAAATACCGCCCATTTTTTTCTTAAAAGTCGAAAGTAATTTTTGAGTTAAACTTTTTTCACTTTCTTTTTTTGATGAGAGAAAAGGAGCAACTAAAGCCATTGTTAGCTGGCATTTATTCACTGTTTCATTATCAAATGGTTTATCAATAGTTCGCATTAAGGTTATAGCACCAAATACTTGTTGCTGATAAACCAAAGGAATGGAACACAAGGAAGCCGTATCAAAACCATCAGCTAATATTCGATGCGCATGATGTATAGAGGTAGATTTTGAATCTGGATAAATGATATTACTATCCTGATCAATGGCTTCATCCATTGCATCAGAAAATTTCTGCATTATATTAGCTCGTTCATCAAAATCTGCACTGTTAGAAAGAGCAACAACTTCACAATGATTTTTTTTATATTCTGCAAAAGCAACACGCTCACAATCAAATTTTTGAGTTAATTCTGTTACCAACTGAATAAGAACTTTCTGATAATTTTCTTGTTCAAAACAGGCTGCAAGAAACGCTACAATTCCATTATAAAAACTATCATCATGGTGTTTATCTGTATGAGATAGCTGTAACCACTGTGCTCCTAACTGGAGAGAGTTAAAAATTTCAGTACGATTACTTGACGGTAAAGGGTGAACTTTTAAAACAATAACACCCAATAATTCAGTTTTTAAATAAACAGGTAAGGCATAAAAATCAAAAGGTTTTTTATCTTTACTAGGTATATTTGGAATGCAGACTTGTTTTTGTTTTTTTAAAGCATATTTAACAATAGGCGTAAAATCTCCATATTGTTTAAGATCTGGCGGCCATTTAGCTAAGGGGCGAATTTCTTTATTATGAGTGTCTAGCATCATAAACATAGCAGAATTAGCTTCTGGAATAATGCTACAAAGAATTTCTAACCAATGTTGGGAAAAGTTTTTTTTCATTACTGTGTTAAATAACAGGTGCATACCAATAGCTTCAATTAAAAACAGTATAGTTGATATTTTTAATTATGGACTGGTCAATCAATTATAAGGAAAACTATTATATAAGTAATTGTGATGGTAATACAAAGAACTTCGCATAATGTATATTATGTTAAATTAAAGCTATCTTGATTTCCCTCTACTTTCGTTGTTCATTATAATTCCGGCCACGGATTCCACATCCCATGACCAGATATTTAGCTAGCAATCAGTGGATATGAACTTCTCTTGATTTGTTTTTATCACTTCTGAGTAAAGTATAATCATCCTGGTTTCCTTTCATCGCAGTACCTTCTTCCGTAAGCTGGATTAAAGATCCTTCATCTTTAATCCGAAATTTACGGATATCTGAACTTTTCCGTGCTTTTAAAGTAACAATGCCGGATTTATTGTCCCAGTCATATTTTCCTTTTTCATAATACTCTCTATTTGAAG
>CAZZIX010000017.1:2470-14477 GCA_964654345.1 uncultured Methylomarinum sp. | reverse complement strand
ATTTATTGTCCCAGTCATATTTTCCTTTTTCATAATACTCTCTATTTGAAGCCTGGGCATATTGAGTAACTAAAAGATAATTCTTTTTGTTTTTTAAGGATAGTGTCATTTTAATTCCTGCACAGTCTTTACATGGAAGATAACCATAATAGATACCACGAAATTTTTGGCTTTCGTCAACTGGTTTTTTATCCATTAAATGATATTTATGTTGCCGAGACATCGCCCGAGCTTTTTGAACAGATTCCATCATTTTCTTATCTGACTCTGCTATAGCAGGATTAATAGCACTAGTTAGAATACTGAGTAAGATCAAAAGTAGCTTTAGTTTTATTGTTTGTACTTGCATTTGATTATCACTTTAAATTAAGGAAATAATTTGTTGGTAGATTTTACGGTATAAAACTATGATTTTTAGTCTATTTATATGCGCCCGCCCTGCCCTACCTCTATTTTAAGATAAGCGGTCAAGAGCCTGGCTAACATCTGCAATAATATCATCTATATTCTCTATCCCTACTGATATTCTGACTAAATCAGCACTGACACCAGCTGCATCTACTTCTTGTTCGTTTAACTGCCTATGCGTAGTAGATGCTGGATGACATGCCAGAGATTTTGCATCTCCTATATTAACTAATCGTAAAATCATTTCTAAGGCGTCAATGAATTGTTCACCTGCTTGTTTACCCCCCTTAATTCCAAAACTTAAAATTCCAGAAGCTTTACCTGTGGTGATTTTTTGACATGCTGAATAAAAGGGACTGTCTGGTAATGCAGCATAATTCACCCATTCAATTTTAGGATGGTTTTTAAGATATTCTGCAAGTTTTTCAGCATTTTCACAATGTCTTTCCATTCTAAGACCTAATGTTTCTAGACCTTGTAATATGTTAAAAGAATTCATTGGAGAAATTGCTGCCCCCGTATTCCTTAAGGGTACAACTCTGCATCGACCAATAAAAGCTGCTTCACCAAGTGCTTCTGTATAAATTACTCCATGATATGAAGGGTCTGGCTCATTTAGGATTGCAAATCGTTCTTTATTTTCAACCCAGTCAAATTTTCCAGAATCAATAATTACGCCACCAATAGAAGTTCCATGTCCACCAATGTATTTAGTTAAAGAATGGATGATAATATCAGCCCCCAGTTCAATAGGACGACATAGATAAGGCGTTGCTACTGTATTATCAACGATGAGAGGAATGCCTTTTTTATGTGCGATTCCAGCTATTCTTTTAATATCAACAATGTTACCGGCGGGATTGCCAATAGACTCACAAAAAATTGCACGTGTATTGTCATCTACTGACTTTTCAAAACCTTCAAAATCGTCTGCAGAAACAAATCGTACATCTATGCCCTGTTTCGGTAAAGAATGTGCAAACAGGTTATAAGTTCCTCCATAGAGCTGGCTAGTACTAACAATATTTGTCCCTATTTCACAAATACATTGAATAGCATAGGTAATAGCAGCCATTCCAGAAGCAACAGCTAAAGCACCTATTCCGCCTTCCATAGCAGCTAATCGCTGTTCAAGTACATCCGTGGTCGGGTTCATAATCCGAGTATAAATATTCCCTGGAACTTTCAGATCAAAAAGATCGGCACCATGTTGGGTGTTATCAAAAGTATAGGATGTTGTTTGGTAGATTGGAACTGCCGCAGCCTTTGTTGTTGGTTCAGATTCATAACCGTGGTGTAACGCTAAAGACTCAAGTTTCATTTGTACTTCCTAGTATTTTATCATAAAGTATAAAGGACTAGAGTTTAAGAACATTCAGATTTTGACTTAGGAGCGAGAATAATTTACCAGTTTTAGATGCCTTTTAACACCCACAAAAGTGTTAATAAAAACTCTACGCTAAACCAGTAACTTATCAAATCCTAATTGAGACAACTTAGATCCAACGTCAATAATTTTATGTTTTTTATTTCTCAATCCAAAAGAATGCTTAGTCTAACATTAACCATTACAACAGACATAATTACTACAGAATGATTTTTTTGTGATTAAGTTGATACTCCCTAATAAATATCTATCTTTTTACAGAATAAAACACAGGAAACAGGAATAATTATATTGAAAAACGCCTATTCATTTTTTAAAATAATAGGGTCAAGTAGAAGATATATAAGTGTCAAAGGCCAAATAAGAAAAATAATAAACACCCATTTATATCGTTTTCGATTCCATGCATGAGCCACAGAAACTACCCAGTAAGGAAGAATAAAAAGACTAGAAATTATTATCAATACTAAGAAAATTTTAGAAATAAAAAATTCGGTATTTTGCATACCTTCAGATAAAAAAAAGTTACTGGCACCGCTAAGTCCAGTTGTAGTATCAATGATTGTGAACACCAACACAATAGTATAGCTAACAACTCCTACCCAAAGATGATTCCAAGCTTTTTCTGTGGTTTTTTTTATTAGATTAGTTTCTATTTTGAACATAAATACAAGAGTCCCTACTCTACTGCTTTGAAATATAAGCTTTGCTAGATAAGGATATGGCATCGAATGACATCAAAAGTTCAATAATTGAAAAACAAGGAGGCAGTTTTCAGCTTATCTAAATTTTGAAAGAAGAAATGATATTAACAAACTTATAAAACCAGTATGGTTGATCTACGGTTCTCTAAGAGAGCAATTTTTCTAAATGACTAAAAGGTTCCAAAAGACTTTACTACTCGCTGTTTATTCTCGGATTTCTTTGTAGCAATTGCATTTTTTAAAGCCTCTTGTTTAAACTCTGCATTACTTTTTAAAAGCAATAATAACTGATCATTTGGAAATGCTTTTAACCCTTCACTGATGATAATTAAGGTCTGATCAGTTTTTCTCGCCGATAAAGTGACTTTTGCCAATTCGTGGTATTGCGTTTTAAGGTCATGCAATCCACTCAAAGCATCCACATTGTTAGGATAAGTTTGAAGAACTATCTTATACGATTCAAAAGCATTGTCACCATTAGGCTGCGTTAATTTTTGCATTTTTCGCTGTTTTTCTGCCAATATTAATATCTTATTGATAATATTTTTTTTTGATTCAATTGCAGTAAAAATAGCAATTTTATGAAAAGGGTCATCATTAACTCCTTTCGATGAGAGAGCTAGAAGGTCTTTATTAACTTTAAGTGCAAAAGAATAATTCTTTTCGAAAAGTGCCTTCTGAGTCTGTGAGTTTAATTGAGATAAAACTTTTTGCATTCCATCTTTTGCTAAAACATTGTTTTTATCAAGGGCAATAATCTCTTGATAACTTTTGTAGGCATTATCATTTGTAGGGTTAATGAGTTGAAGTCTTTCAATTTGTTGTTCAGCTTGTTTAAATAAAGTACTTATTCTTGTCAACTTTTTTGTTTGTGTTTGAGCAGCACTAATGTTTGCTTCAAGCTTAGTTAGCCCCTTATGTTTTGGCGAGGTTTTTAGACCTATAGAAACTGTCCGTTGACTTTGAGCCAGCATTCCTTTTGATAGCTGTTTTTTTGCTCGTTTTAAATAAAAATTCGCAATGAATTGAAGCCCTTTTGTAGCACGTTTTTCATTAGGTGAATCTTTTAATATAGCAGTATAAGTTTCATAAGCATTATCATTTTTTGGATAGCTTAACTTTAAATCAGCAATTTGTCTTTCGGCGAGAGCTAGTTGAACGTCAATAGTTGAGGTGCTATTTTTTATTTCTTTAGTTAAACCCTTCTTTGTGAAAACTTCTTTTTTTGCTATTTTTTCTGGATTCTGTATTTGATAATCAGTTTGTGCTAATTTCTGTTCTACTTTTTGTTTGCCTTTGACTGAAGTGCCCTTAAGGTTACTGGATAATGCAATTTCTTGCTTATTAGATATTTCTTTTTGTTTCTCTTTGACAGGAGTACTCTTCAGGTTATTGGATACTACGATTTCTTGTTTATTTGGTATTTCTTTTGGGAATGAGTTTAAATGGTTCGATAAAAAAAATGTTAAAGCAATTCCAGTAAACACAAACCCAGATACGAATACAGAGGGTGCTAGAGAAATAGTATTTTTTTTCTCTGAAATATCGATCTGATCATTAACAACTTCAAAAACTAATTCTGAGCTAATTTTATGTTTATTTAATAAGCTGCTTTGCATTAGCGACTTATCACAAATCCAATTAATGATGGAGGGAATTCCTTCACTGTATTCATAAATAATTGAGCAAGCCTGCTCATCAAATATTTTATTGTTCTGTGTACCGCCAGCCAAATTAATTTTATAATTAATATAATCCTGTGTTTCTTCCGCTGTTAAAGGCTCAAGTATGTAATGTGAACTAGTATTTTGTAATAATTCATATAAGCCTGGTACAAGCTGCAAATATTCTATGTTAGGTTGCCCAACTAAAATGATCTGCAAGATTTGGTTATCTTCAACATTTAACCCTAAAAGTAATTCTATCCCTTGCAATACATCAAGAGATATTTTGTCAGCATTATCAATAATCAATAAGGTTGACTGCCCATCTTGTTCTTTATACTTAGTACTTAAAAAAAAGCTCAGCTGTAGCAACATATCATAGCTAGTATCATTGCTGTCTTTTAAACCAAAACTGATCAATACTTGCTTAAAAAAATCTTGAGTGGACTTAAGATGAACTGTAATTAACTTCGCAGTAAGAACCTTTGGAAAAAAGTTAAATAGGTAATTAATAAAAGTAGATTTACCTATTCCATCTTCGCCCAAAACGAGTTTTAACGAAACTTTTTGATTAAGGCTACTAACTAAAGGCGGGAGTACCTTGGTATAATTTTGGCTTAGAAAGATAGTCTTTTCATTAGAATTACCAACTAAAGAAAATGGCATTTCTTGAAAGCCGTAAAATTTTTTATACATAATTTACATATTGCATGTTACATATTCCTTCTAGGAACAAGGGACAATAACATCCAGAATAAACATCCAGTATGCTTTTCCCCTGATCCTTTATAATTCAGACAGTCAAAGTTTAGGCATCCAAATTACATAACTGACAAATTTTCTATAATAATTTTAAGCTTTTATAGAAACTCTATATTTTTAAGTAACTTAACCCAATCTTTTTATTGTGATATGAATTGATTTAAGGATTAACACCATAATAGTCTATAAATATTACATAGGATTCATGTGAGAGTCCAACTAAATTCATATAATATAACAAATGATCTTGTACTAAATCGCTTTCATAATAAATGTATACTACTTTGTAACATGAATAAAGAAGCAGAATCAATGATAATTAACATTTTTGTTACAATATTTCTACTTACTCTCGTTATTTTTTTTGAGTCAGCTAATGCTTTTGACTTGAGAATTCAACCTCGTTTTAAATCTGGAATTCAATTTTATGAATTTGAACAGAAGGCTTTTCAATTTCCAGCACGTGACGCTCGTGGTTTGTATCCTAATAAACAAAGCAAGATTGAATATAGTGATTGGATACCTTTTGTAAGTGGTGGAAGCACCCTTTTTGTTGACAGATTTTTTTTGGACTTTGATGTACAGTATTTATTTAATGGTCAGGCTACTTCTGACTTTTCAAGTCAGACGTTTTTAAAAGGAGGACGAGGTCTAACTACAGATATTGTTCTCCAAAATGATAGCCAGCTAAATGCTGAATTTAATCGTTTTGAATGGGCAGTTTCTGCAGGCTTTGAAGTCATAGATAATCTAGTTCTTTATGGTGGGTATAAATACGCTAAAACTAATCATACCAGTAGTATCTTTGGAAGAATAACAAGCTTTCAAGCCAATAATAATATATCCATCCCTCCTCTGTCGGGAATCACAATGGGTGAAGTTGATATTAATTTTGAATATGATGGCCCGTTTGTTGGATTAAACTACAATTGGAAGATCAATCAAGGCTTTTTGAATGGTGCATTTTCTTTTAATTTTGCGGTGGCTTTCCTGGAAAGTCAGACTGAATTAGATCTTTCAAGAATTTCAGTCAAATCTGAATCTGGTGTAATAACATCGCTTAATTTTCAAGATGGTGAAAAAAACGACAACCAATTTAAAGCTTTAGATGGTGATAGTACGGGATATTCAGTAGGTATTGGCTGGCAAGGGTTTACTTCAATTAAAAACCTGACTTATGTACTAGGTGTTACTGGTTATCGTTATGAATTTGATGGAAGCGAAACAATTGAAAATCGAGTTCGGTTAGATTTTGGTTTAGCATATGCTTTTAATTTTTGAAACATGATGTTTTCCATATCTTTAAGGAACCTCTATTAATTGTGGATGAGAAAATATAAGAACCAAAATATTCAAGATTAAGGCGAAATCTGCCCGTAACTGTGTTGCCTTATAATAAAACTGCACAGTTTTTTGTTCATTTAGATTGAACTAAGAGATGAATAATTTTAGAAGTCAGGATTGATCAATGAACCAGAAAATAGCAAAATTAGGAGAAAAAGCTCCCTTATTACTAATTTCTGATTGGGTACAAGGAAGTCCAACTAATCTAGATCAATTAGTGGGTAGAGTAGTTTTAATTGAAGTGTTTCAAGTCAATTGCCCAGGATGTTTTTTATATAGCCTTCCACAAGCAATAAAACTTCATCAGAAATATTTTGACAAAGGACTCGTTGTATTAGGAATAGCAACGGCGTTTGAAGATTTTGATAAAAATACCTTAAAAAACCTAAAGCTATTAACAAAGCAGAATAAAGTGATAGGTGAAACTTTACGAGTATTATCAGAAAACAATCAATTAATTGATCAGAAATTAACCTTTCATATTCCCTTTCCATTAGCCATGGATAAGATCACAACAGATAAAAAAGAAATCACAAGTAATGAGATTTCTCTATTTATTGAACAGCATTTTCCTGATTTTATTAAAAATAATAAACATAAAAAAGAACAAATTCAACTAAAAGTTTTAAACTATCTTCAGTCTCGTTTATCTATCGCGGAAACATTCAAGCTATACAATTTACAAGGCACACCCTCTCACATAGTAATTAATAGAAAAGGACAATTAAAAGCTTGTGAATTTGGTCATTTTTCTGATCTGGAATGGATTGTCTCTACTTTATTAGAGGAATAAAGATTTTCGGATGGTTAATCTGAAATGTTTTTATTTCGCTCATGTTATGCCACTGTTATAAATTTGACTACTACAATAGATATATCAAAATATCCCTGAAAAAACGATAAAAACGACTTTTTTTATTATTTTGTAAGGATCTCAAACTATTCATGACTAATCAACTAAAAACAAGTAAGTTATTTTCGGAGTAAAGCATGAACAATGATCTCTTTCGATCAACAGACAATAAAGAATCAATCCATGATAATCAAGGTGTAGACCAACCTCCTAGATATTCATTACTCTTCGTGATCTATGATAAAATTATCGCTATATTAAATAATTATGTTGCGCCCTTACCTCCCCTATTATTCCGATTGATTCTAGCTTATGAGTTTTGGGAAGCGGGAATTATGAAATTTGAAGGTGAAAACTGGTTTAGCAATCTATCTTTCCCTTTTCCTTTCAGCTTATTGTCCAATGATATGCTTTGGAGTATGGGCACCTGGTTTGAAATTATTGGTGCAATTGCTCTTATACTAGGCCTAGCAACACGTTTCTTTTCTTTTTCTCTGATCATACTGACAATCATTGCTATCAACACTGTACACTGGCCCGCCGAATGGAACACATTGGCTGAACTATCGCAAGGTTATTCAATTAGTGATAAAGGTCATGGTAATTTCAAGTTACCATTGCTTTATTTGATTATGTTTACGTCACTACTTTTTAACGGCCCAGGAAAATGGAGTTTAGACTATCTCCTATCTAAATATAGACAATAATCTTCCATATGATAAAGGGCGCCTCTATTAATTGTGGATGAGAAAATTGAGAACCAAAATATTCAAGATCAAGGCGAAATCCGCACGTAATAGCAGGCTATTGCGAAGGGTTTCAACGCAGGGATTGGATATTTTGGACTCAATTTTTCCATTCATCAATTAATAGAGGCTCCCTAAAGATAGCTATAAAATAAATACAGTATTTAGTTATAGGCACCTCTATTTCATGAGATACATCAGCTATTTTGTTCATCTGCAGACATATGAGTTATTTTGTTGCAAACATTTTTACCCTATTAGGATTCCTGATTAGAAAGAATCGTCAGCCAAAATATATTCCATTAAAAATAAGCCCTACTAATTGCCGACTAAAATCATTAAAAGGGTTTTTAGACTACGAATCTCGTGAAATTTTACTTTCCTCGATAAGGTAAGTGTTTCACTATTAAACCACTAAGGTTGAGTTTTAAAGGATTCTCAGTGTTTGGCTGACGATCCTTTCTAATCAGGTTAGGATTTATATAATTCATGAAGTTAGATCAAAATTCATAATGACAAAAAATACAGAACTATGTTATAAAATATATTGTCCATAAAAATAATATGGTATATGGCCTGTTTTATAGTGATATGAACACATTCTTAATACCTAAACTTTTAGTTTGATATCCTCCTTCTGGAGCTAAAAGACAAGGAATGAATCTAAATCTACTCACAATAAAAGACTGGCTTATTTTTTGCCTGTTTAATTGTTGAAATACACAATATTTTTAGTCATTTTTTGATAAAACTCAAACTAGTTTGTCATTATAAAAAAGAGGAATGAAATTTGACTCTTAATTATTTGGTCTTTCTTCCCCTTATTTTTGTTATTAGCTGTTTTTTATACAAGCACTTCACTGCCTGTTTCTCTACTACCGTCTCGACTATCCAGCCTGAGAAAGCTTACAGTGAAGTATTATTAATCTCAGGTGTAGGGAAATAGAACAATTAAGTATTTTCAATTTAGAAAAAACAATATAACATCTAAAATAAAGCGAGTACTTTCATGAAAAAAATAATTTTAAAATCTATTTTAATAGCAATTCTCTCGTTAACTTCTATCATCCAAGGCATTTCTTTATCTTATGCCGAGGATTACCCTATCGTTTTTACTACTCAGATACCCATACCTACGGACTTTGCAACCATAGGCTCCACTTTTGCTAATCATAAACCTAGCCTCAAGAGCACTGGACGTGGAGGGGATCTCTGGATTCGCTACACCGATGGTAGTTTAAAAAACCTGACCAAAGCAGCTGGTTTTGGTAATGAGGGCTTTCAGGGGGAAGGCTCAATTGCAGTACGAGACCCAGCCGTAAACTGGGCGGGTGATAAAGTTATTTTCAGTATGGCAGTTGATGCTGGCACCAGACAATATGAAGTAAAAATTTATTATTGGCAACTTTATGAAATTTCAAACTTAGGAAAAGATGAAACGCCTGTTATTAGCAAAGTTACCAATCAACCGAGTAATTACAACAATATCAGTCCACTCTATGGCCAGAATGATCGTATTATCTTTTCATCAGACCTTCCTCTTAAAAAGTTAGCTCATCTTTATCCTCAGTTAGATGAATATGAAAGTGAGGATACGGTTAGCGGATTATGGAACCTGAACCCAGAAACAGGGGATCTTTTTATGATGACTCACTCACCTTCTGGTGATTTTACGCCTATTATTGATAGTTTTGGTCGAGTTATCTTTACTCGCTGGGATCATTTAAAACGGGATCAACAGGCTGACCATCATGTTCTAGGTACTCGTAATACAAGACCTCTCAACTGGTCAAGCGAAAATATTGATGCTACCTCATCAACTGATAATGACCTTGAAACATTTCCAGAACCTCGCCCTATTCGTACTGATTTATTAGCCGGTACAAACCTTAGAGGTCATAATTTTAATCATTTTTTTCCTTGGATGGTTAATGAAGATGGTAGCGAGTTAGAAACACTAAATCATATTGGTCGACATGAGCTTCATCAATACTTTGACAAATCAATGAATGATGATGACAATCTTGAAGAGTTTATAGGTAGAGCTGGAATGACAAACGAAAACCCTATACTTAACTTTTTACATATTCAAGAAGATCCACTTCGAGCAGGCGTTTATATAGGGATTGATGCACCAGAATTTAATACACATTCATCAGGAAAAATTATTGAGTTAAAAATGCCATCGGGTATGAACCCTGATGAAGCAAAAATAATATACCGCACTCATCCCGACACTAATATTGTTACGGACACACCAAGCCCTGGCCACTCAGGTCATTACCGTGATCCTTTACCATTATCTAATGGCACAATTATAGCGGCACACACATCATGGACAGGAAATGCTGGTAATATTGGCAGTCGTGCTGCTCCACAAACTAACTATGATTTTAGACTAAAATTTCTTACTACAGAAAATGGCTATCTAACACCTAGTGCGCTCTTGACTGAAGGAATCACAAAGTCCCTTAGCTATTGGGATCCTGATTTTTTGGTTTCTTATTCTGGAAACTTATGGGAATTGCATCCAGTTGAATTACGTCCACGTAATCGACCCAATCAATCAATTGATAATAGTTTAAAAACACCAGAAACTACTGCATTTGATGAAGCAAATGTAGACCCTGAAGAGTTTAAAATCTGGCTCAAAGAAAATAACTTAGCATTGATAGTCAGTCGAAACCTGACTACTCGTGATACAGTCGATAAACAACAACCTTTAAATTTAAAAATAGAGGAAAGCGATACAAAATCAATAGCTTCAACAGGGAAAGTTTATGATATCTCTCACTTACAAATTTTTCAGGGAGATATGATTCGAAGTTATAGCGGGACTGATGTATCAAGGCCGGGTAAACGTGTTATTGCACAACCATTGCATGATGATCTTGGTGCGAACCCTCCATTAAATTCTGGAGCCCCGGCTGGTAGTGTTAAATTAGGCGCAGATGGGTCGATGGCGGCGCTTGTGCCTGCTCGACGTGCACTTAGTTGGCAATTAACTAATAGTACTGGTGAAGCAGTAGTACGAGAAAGAATTTGGTCAAGTTTTGCGCCTGGAGAGATTCGTGTTTGTACATCTTGCCATGGCATCAATAGTTCAGACCAAACGGGTGCCACAAAACCAGTCAATAAACCACAAGCATTGGTTGTCTGGTACAAATACCTCAACTGTTACACCCCATATCCTTCCTCATAATCAATGGCACCAAATCAGCCTGCCTCTAGACCCTGGCACCAACAACAGCGTTGCAGCGATTTTTGGTGATGATGGGCTGGGAGTCTATGATAGTACCTGGATGATCTACAGTTACGATACGGCCAATAATGCTTATGTAAAAAAAGCATTAAGCGATACACTAAGTCTAGGTGTCGGATATTGGATTATTCAGCATACAGGTAGTGATAAGTCTTTGAATATGCCTAGTGGAAGTATAGTAGCAGCAACTTCAGACATAGCAGGTTGTGCAACTGATAATTGTGTTGAAGTTTCTTTAGATACACTAACCAGTGCTAACGCTTGGGATATGATCGGCTACCCCTTTGCTACTAGTGGGGTGTTAAGTAATTCACGAGTCGTGACAACAACATCCACTTGTAGTTCAGGTTGTACCATAGACGATGCCGAGACAAAAGGCATTATTCATAATCAGTTATTTAGTTTTGATGGCTTGATTTATAACACCATCAGCAGTGCTAACAACATGAATCCCTGGATAGGCTACTGGGCTAAGACTTTGAATAATGCAAATAGCTCAACCCCATCATTATTAATACCCAAACCATAAAAAAGGTATTATTTAAAGTGAAGTAAAGATAAATTCTCCATCATCCTCATGATTTCGAATAGAACGCATATACTTCACGCGGTCTCGGATGCAGATTCTATCGGTTGATTTTATCGATAGGCTAAGTTGCTAAAATGGATGCGTAGTTTCCTATGTGCCCATTTTAGCACCTTATTCTCGACAAAAATCATCTCTATATAAATTCCACATTCGTGACAACGAGTAGCTACTATTGACTGATTAGCACACCCAATACTCTGATGATCATATAAAAACAATCATTACCTTCCCCCTTTGTTAATTCATATTTTATAAAAGTTATTAATCGAAATTAAAAACTATTTAAAT
>CAZZIX010000017.1:0-2370 GCA_964654345.1 uncultured Methylomarinum sp. | reverse complement strand
TTTGTTAATTCATATTTTATAAAAGTTATTAATCGAAATTAAAAACTATTTAAATTAGAAGAAGTACGTTATGTGCATATTTGAAAAGCTAACATAAATTGCCATTTTTTTGAAATACAAATCTGTTATCCTTGTGAAGACATCTGCCCTGCCCTAATTTCCAGAAATTAATTTAATATGAACGAAACTGGTTCGCACTATTTAATAGATATATTAGCAATATTATTAGCTACAGTAACTGTAGTGCCAGTATTTCATGCTATTCGATTAGGCGCTATTCTAGGCTATCTAACGGCAGGAGTAATACTAGGTCCATGGGCATTGGGTATTATCACTGAAGTTGATGAAATTCGACATTTAGCAGAATTTGGTGTCATTTTTTTACTCTTTGTTTTGGGGATTGAATTAAAACCTGAAAAACTTTGGCAAATGCGCAAGCTGGTTCTTGGTCTAGGATCAGGGCAACTATTAATTACAGCAGCAATACTTTTTGGCATTTCAATTTGGCTGGGTGTTTCGATGGATGAAGCCATTATTATTGGTTTTGGCCTAGCCTTATCATCAACAGCATTTTGTCTAAATTTATTGGCTGAACGTGGTGGTATTTCTACCTCAATGGGGCGAATGTCATTTTCCGTTCTATTATTTCAGGATTTAGCGGTAGTGCCTTTATTAGCATTAGTTTCAATGTTTTCTGGTGGGGAAGTCTATGCTACGGAGCTAGGGTTAAATCTATTTTATGCTGTCTCAGCCATTATCATTTTATTATTAGTAGGCCGCTATCTACTCAATCCTATTTTAGGGAAAATCGTTGCAAGCCAAGACCCAGAAGTCTTTATTGCTGTTGCCGTGTTACTGGTATTAGGTGTTGCCTGGATCATGGAATATATTGGTTTATCCATGGCTTTAGGTGCTTTTTTAGCGGGCTTAATGTTAGCAGAATCACATTATCGACACCAAATTGAAGCAGATATTTTACCTTTTCGGGGTATATTGCTTGGCTTATTCTTTATGACCGTAGGCATGGGGATTGATTTTGATCTTTTCATAAATAAATATCAACTCATTATCTTCTTAACTCTCCTTTTAATGATTATTAAAGCATCTGTTGTTTATTTTCTGATACGAATCTCAGGTGCCAGTCATATTAATGCAACTCAAGCAAGTGTTCTACTATCACAAAGCGGGGAATTTGGTTTTGTTATGTTTGGGTTTGCTTCAACCTCAGGTGTATTAGAATCGCATACCAGCCAAATTCTGACATTAATTATTACCTTAAGCATGGTTCTTACACCTTTTGTTGTAAAGATCTCAAATATATTATTAGCTAAGTTTCATAAGCCTGAATTACCTAATGAAGACTGTTGTGACGAATGGGCTGATGAATCCCAAGAGCATATTATTTTAGCGGGTTTTGGTCGCGTTGGTGCCCGAATTGGTGCAATTCTATCAACCGCTGATGTTCCTTATATAGCAATTGAAATGAGTCAAGAACGTGTGAAAGCCGCTCAAGCTCAAGGTTTTCCAGTTTTTTATGGCGATGCTTGTAATATAAAAGTCTTACGTGCTGCGGGTGCAAGTCATGCAAAGATGATAGTTGTTGCTTTAGATGATGCTAAAAATATTGATCGGATGATCCCTTTAATGCGGCAATATTATCCAGACTTACCGATTCATGCCCGTGCTATGGATAGACAACATTGCGCTGATTTAATAAGCCAAGGAGTTACATCAACGGTATCAGAGACTTTAGAAATCAGCCTGCGTTTAACAGAAGAAATTTTATTAGGAAGTGGAATTAACCAGATCGATGTAAAAAAAGCTATCAAGGAATTTAGAACTGATTATTATGAAGATGTCGTACAGAAAGTTACAGATCATAAAGTAGTTATGGGTGAGTTAAAACATTAGGTTCACCTCCTATTTATTTCTCTATTGAACCAGATAGGTTTTCAATCGCTGCTAGCCATGGAGAGCGAACGCGAGGGCTGGCAAGCCCCCAGTAGAGGTAAGGTCCGTTGTTTTGTCGGAACCGGAGCGCTAGCGTAGGTGGAGACAAAATAAAAGATATCCCGAAACGCCGTCCAGTCATTTGAGGAAGTGCTACGTAGCTGGCGCCGAGTTTACGTGGTGTGGCAAATCAGCACGTACGCAGGACGGATGGGGGCTGAAGGCATAAGCGGTCGTGTTAAGTTTTTGCCGCTTGCTTGGGCTGGGATGCCCAAAACAAGCTTTCGCAAAAATAGCGACTCCCCCGCTTTATTAGCTAACTCTTTATATTTGATAGATTCAAATTCAGCATAATTTAAATTTTTAAACAGCCCTGTTAATTTGATAAAAAATGTTCTTGCTTGCTCTTGATCTATAAAT
>CAZZIX010000016.1:0-22341 GCA_964654345.1 uncultured Methylomarinum sp. | reverse complement strand
CAGTACCCAAAATATTGACTCGTTCAATAGGCGTGGTAATTTCCATAATACCTGCCACCTTCGTTGAGCCAAAATCAATAATCTTCACTGTGTCCATTGTATCAATCATGATATTTTCTGGTCTTAAATCTTGATGTAACATTTCCAGACGATGAAAAGCTCTCAGCCCTTTAGCAATTTGTTCAACTATCCCTCGTACCGTTTCTATATCTGGTTTTGGATTATCTATTATCCATTGGGTTAATGTTTGACCATCAATAAATTCCATAATGATATACATAAAATTCCGTTGCCGCTTTTGTACAAATGGTTTTAGTACGTGCGGACTATCGATGCGTCGGGCAATCCATTCTTCCATCAGAAACCTTTCCAAATAGGCTGGGTCGCCCTGTAAATCAATAGAGGGTGTTTTCATCACAACCTGCTTGCCAGTGTCATTATCTACAACTAAATAGACATGACTACGACTGCTGGCATATATTTCCCTGATGATTTTATAACCATCAAAATCCATTCTCGCCTCTAAAATGGGCGGAAAAGGTAATTCAGTTAATTGCTGATGAATTTCATTAACATCTTGGCTGGGTAGCTCATCTATTTTAATAACCTGGGTAGTAAGGTTATCGGCACTCCCCTGTTTATAAGCTTCTTCTGAGATGTTTTTTGCTGCAACATCTAAGTCGTCTTTGTGTTCATTGACAGCATTTGCCATAAAACGCGAGCTGACTGACTCATAGATACCATCTGTCACAAATAAAAAAATATCTCCCCAGCCCACCTGAAATGCATCATAATCAATTTCAAAACGTGCATTAATCCCCATTGCTCTACTGAGATAACTTTTCTCCTCCGAAACCCAAAGCCGATGATCTTCGGTTAATTGTTCAAGCGAATTATCACGCAAGCGGTAGATGCGTGAATCACCTAAATGAAAAAAATGTGCCGTAGTGGATTTGATAATCATCGCACTTAATGTGCAAACATAGCCTTTATCTTTGTTAAAACGGTGTTTCCCTTGCTGGCTTTGTGAATAAAGCCATGAATTAGTTGCACTCAACACCTGATGTCCTGATTTTTTTACAGACCAGGCTTCTGAAGTGCAATAGTAATCTTCCAGAAAACCTTTGATAGTTGCTTCACTTGCTACATGACTTACGTCACTACTACTGATACCATCAGCTAGTGCTATAGCAATCCCTTTTGATGTTAACTGTGGTTCTTCAGGAATATAGACACCGTGAAAATCCTGATTGATTTCCTTTCGACCTTTGTCAGAATATTGCCCTACGGAAACTTTTAATTGGTTTGGCATTATGCTGTGGCATCGTTCCTCACGCTCTGCGTGGGAATGCAGTTTGTGACGCTCCTGCGTCACGAGACGCAGGAGCGTCTATGTATGAATTCCCACGCAGAGCGTGGGAACTATCTAAAATCCGATAACCTAACATTCTCAATCCTATTTCAAATTACGCTGAGGACTCATTTTTACATGGGTGTAATATAATGGCAATCCGACAAAAACAAGGCCGCCGACCATATTTCCCAGTACCGTTGGTAGCTCATTCCAGATTAAATAGTCTGCTATCGTAAATCCACCGCCCATTATCATTGAGAATGGGAATAAAAACATATTGACAATAGAATGTTCAAAGCCCATAAAAAAGAAAAGCATAATAGGCATCCACATTGCCATCATTTTTCCTGTAGCAGAAGTCGAAATCATAGCACCCACAACGCCCATTGAAACCATCCAGTTACACAACATTCCTCGAATAAAAATAGTTATCCATCCACCAACACCATGTGCTTTATAACCTAAGGTTCTAGCCTCTCCAATTTTACCTACTTTTTCTGCAATAGCACCGCCGTCCGTGTTATACCCCACAGTCAATATAAAAGACATCATAAAAGCAACAGCCAAAGCACCCGCAAAGTTGCCTACAAAAACCAACCCCCAATTCCGAAGAACCTGACCGAGTGTTACGCCGGGTCTTTTATCAATAAGAGCAAGCGGCACAAGGGTAAAGACACTGGTTAGCAAGTCAAATTTCATTAGATATAACATTATAAATCCAACAGGAAAAAGCACCGCACCTAATAAAGGTGATCCTGTTTTTACTGCAACGGTAATTGCAAAGATTGCCGCAAGTGCTAAAGTTGCTCCTGCCATAAAAGCACGAATCAAGGTGTCTTTTGTTGACATGTAAACTTTGGATTCACCCGCGTCAACCATTTTTGTAACAAATTCTGTAGGTTCTAAATAAGACATAATATTTCTATATTGTTAAGAGTAAAATTTATTAAAAGTTATCCTTCAGGAATATGCATTGTGCCTTCAGCCACCATCACAGCCTCACCACCCACTCTTAACGTCAATCTATCTTCACCTTTATGATCCATTTCCAGATTAATCACACTACGGCGAAACTTGTCGTCCCCTCTTTGAACCGCAAAAGTGTATGTCCCTTTTTGCATATGATCGAAAGAGCATAAATAAGCAGCAAAAGCTGACATTGCAGTACCTACTGGCGGATCTTCATGAATACCTATATTGGGTCCCACTAATCTGGTTGCAAAATCCGTTTTTTGATCTGACGTTTTTTGTGAAAATAGTAATATTTCCTGCGCAGAAGTTTGCGGAGCGATTGATTGGCTCCAGGCAGAATAATTAAATCTTGCCGCCATAACAGGCTCGTAATTATAAAAAGGCACAACAAGATAAGGAAAACCACAGGAAACTAGACGTGCTTGATATTTTTTATTGTCTATTTGAGCTTGATCAATATCTAGAAAACTAGCCAACTCACCTTCTGTTGGGGCAAAGTAATCGACCACAGGAGAAACCTTACTGGTGTATTGAATAAAGACTGGTTTACCTTGTTTTCCAGTCACATTGACATTAAATGTCACGGTATTCTGTTTGATCGTTAAGGGGGTAATATCCTGAGTTAACTTTAGCACCCCACACGATGCAAGCACATAAGCAGCAGCTATCACGGGATGCCCAGCAAAATCAATTTCACCTAATGGGGTAAAAATCCGCATTTGCATCATGTCTTGTTGCTGAAACACAAAAACCGTTTCAGATAAATTCAGCTCTCTGGCAACCATTGCCATTTGTTCTTTATTTAATCCTTCTGCCTCAGGAAAAACCGCAACCTGTGCGCCATTAAACAATTTATTGGTAAATGCGTCGGCAATGTAATATTTATAGTTCATTTGATGGCTCCTCAAGGCATACGTCAACTCTTCCATTTTCTATCCGAATTTTATACGCGTCAACTTTTACTGTTTCATCATCAAGACAAATACCCGTCCTCAAGCTAAAGTGTTGTTTATATAAAGGGGATGCAACCATTGGCTCACCTTTTAGGTCACCTATTAATCCACGCGATAATACATTCGCTTTTCCAAAAGGGTCATAATTGTTAATGGCATACACTTCTTTTTCTCTGCTTAAGTAAAAAATCGCAACCTGTTTATCCTCTACCAAGGCACAAATACCCGAGTCAGGTTGTAAATCATCTTCACCACATACATTTACCCATTGGCTCACTAAACTTCCTCCGAAATCTTAAAATGTTTATGTTCTTCTTCATTAGCTGGGCGAATTTGCCCCCGCTCTTCTACAAATATAACGTTATCATCGATAACATCACTGTTAACAAAATGACGAAATCGTTTTAATTTCTCTTCGTTTTCAATGGTTGTTTTCCATTCACATTGGTAGGTATCAATCACATGTTGCATTTGTGTCTCAAATTGATCGCAAACGCCTAATTTATCATCAATCACAATAGATTTTAAATAATCAAGACCACCTTCCATATTTTCCATCCAGACCGATGTACGCTGTAATTTATCCGCTGTACGCACATAAAATATCAGCATTCTGTCGATATATTTTATCAGGGTTTCTTTGTCTAAACCGGTCGCAAATAAATCGGCATGTCGTGGCTTCATCCCTCCATTACCACAGACATAAAGGTTCCATCCATTTTCGGTTGCAATAACCCCAATATCTTTACCTTGCGCCTCTGCACACTCTCGGGTACAGCCGGAAACTCCCATTTTAATTTTATGGGGTGCCCGTAAACCTTTATATCGGTTTTCCAGTTCAATCGCTAGGCCAACGCTGTCATCAATACCAAATCGACACCAAGTACTACCAACACAAGATTTAACCGTGCGTAATGATTTTCCATAGGCATGACCACTCTCATAACCTGCATCTATTAATTTTTTCCAAATATCGGGTAATTGATCGACTCTTGCACCAAATAAATCAATCCGTTGGCCTCCAGTAATTTTGGTATATAGATTGTATTCTTTTGCCACTATGCCAGCGGCAATTAGCATATCTGGTGTTAGTTCTCCACCTGTCACTCGCGGCACAACTGAATAAGTGCCATCTTTTTGCATATTGGCAAGAAAAGTATCGTTTGTATCCTGTAGACCTATATGCTGCTTTTCAAGCACATACTCATTCCAGTAGGATGCCATGATAGAACCCACTGCCTGTCGGCATATTTCACAACCCTTCCCCACTCCATGTTTATCCAGTAATTCATCAAAAGTTTTAATCTCACCAATCATCACTAAGTTATAGAGATCTTGGCGAGTATGCGGAAAATGCTCACAAATATCTGTGTTGACTTCAATTCCTGATTTTTCTAGCTCACAATCCAATACAGATTTAAGTAAAACCGTACAACCCCCACAACCGGTTGAAGCCTGAGTTGCTTCTTTCAACCCAGCCATTGTGGTACAACCCTCTTCAATTGCTGAACAAATTTGCCCTTTCGATACATCATAGCAGGAACATATTTGTGCAGACATCGGCAAAGCATCTGGCCCTAAGCCAACAGATTCATCAGATCGTGCGGGTAAAATCAAAGCATCTGGATTTTCCGGTAGCTCAATATCATTTAGACAATATTGCAATAAAGTACCATAACCGGAAGCATCACCGACTAACACAGCACCTAGCAATTGTTTTTTATCTTGACTAACTACCAAGCGCTTATAAACTTCGCTGTCGCCATTTTGATAGGTATAAACCTTCGCACCTTCCGTTTTAGCATGAGCATCACCAATACTGGCAACATCAACTCCTAGCAATTTCAACTTAGTACTCATATTTGCACCAGTAAAGCTTGCATCCAATCCTGCCAGATCATCAACCACTGTACGCGCCATGGCATAACCCGGTGCGACTAAGCCAAATATTTTACCGTCCCATAATGCACATTCGCCTATTGCATAGATATTAGAATCTGAGGTTTTACATTGATTATCAATAACGATACCTCCGCGTTGACCTACTTCCAACCCAGTACTTCGTGCAATATCATCACGCGGACGGATACCAGCAGAAAACAAAATAATATCGGTTTCTAGCTCTTCTCCATCTGCAAAAGACATTTTATGAAAACAACTGTCTCCATCACCAATATTTTTGGTGTTTTTACTGGTATGAACCGTTACACCTAATTCTTCAATTTTCTGTCTAAGCATAGCTCCGCCACCCTCATCAAGTTGCACTGCCATCAACCGAGGGGCAAACTCTACAATATGGGTTTCTAATCCTAAGTCTTTTAATGCTTTTGCTGCTTCAAGTCCAAGTAATCCTCCGCCTACAACCACTCCAATTTTAGATTTTTTACCTGTTGCAGTGATTGCTTCCAAATCTTCAATCGTCCGATAAACATGGCATTGTTTACGATCATGGCCTGGTACAGGGGGGACAAACGGATATGAGCCGGTTGCCAAGACCAGCTTGTTGTAACTAATTTCTACACCTTGTTCTGATTTTACAATCTGATTTTTCGTGTCAATGTCTGTTGCTCTATCACCAATATAAACTTTTATATTGTTTTGCTCAAAAAACCCATCTTCTACAAGAGATAAGTCTTCTGCCGACTTACCCGAAAAATATTCAGACAAATGTACACGGTCATAAGCTGGTCGTGGCTCTTCACAAAAAGTAACAATGTCATAATTTTCTTTAATTTCACTAGCAACTAAAGTGCTTAGAAAATTTTGCCCAACCATGCCGTTACCAATAACAACTAGTGTTTGCTTTTTAGACATATTTAATCTCTATTAATATTTGCAAAAACATAAACATTATTATAATCATGCATATTTTATACCGAATATCACAAATATTTGATTTAAAACAATAAAATAAGAATAAAAGGGGTTTTATAAAAAGTTATTGATCCAAAATGGTGCGTCAACGATCAATTTTGCACACTCTATAAGGATTATTTTAAAGTAAAAGCACAAAAGGAATAATGAACACGAATAAATTTATTTAGCTATAAGCTCATCAAAGCTGATAAATATCATTATTAATATTAAGCTTATTATGGTAACTTTGTTTCATTTTCTATTTTTCAACTAAAACTTTTATTTTTCAAAGGAAAATGCCTATGTCTTTACAAAAAACTTTAACTAGAAACAAGCGGCTGAGCTTATCCGCTTTTTCTATGGCTTTGCTTGCTTTATCAAGCAGTCAACCTGTATCAGCTGATACAAACGAAACAATAGAGAATGCCTTAAAATTTGGCCAAGATGATGCTAAATATGGGCAATTTAAATTAGATTTACGGTATCGTTTTGAACAAGATGACACTAAAAACCCTGCCAAAGAACATGGAGATGCATCAACAATCCGTATGCGTTTAGGATATTTAACACCTGAATTTCATAGTACTCAGGGCTTTAGCATACAAGGCTATGCAGAATACGAAACCAACCAAGATTTTGGTGCTAACACCTACAACAGCGCAAGAAATGAAAAAAAAGAATTTGAAACAATTGTTGATCCACAAGAACATGAATTAAATCAATTATGGATTAGTTTTAAGGGAATTCCTGATACTGAGGTTAAAGTAGGTAGACAACGAATTAAAATTGATAACGACCGCTTTATCGGCAATGTAGGATGGCGCCAACTGGAACAAACCTTTGATGCAGTTTTATTAACGAACCAATCACTCCCCAATACAACGGTTAAAGTTGGTTATATTAATCAAAGACAAACAATTCATTCATTCGTGCAAGCAATGCAGACACCTTTTGTTAATGCTTCCTATGATTTCAAAGGTTATGGAAAATTAACCGGATATGGCTATTTTCTTGATAATAACGAAGCACATAAAGCTTCAAATCAAACATACGGCGTTAATTTTGATGGTGGTAAAAAAATAACTGATGATATAAAAGCACTTTACCGGCTTGAATATGCTTATCAGAAAGATCATGAGCAAAACCCAAATAATTATAATGCTGATTATTATCATGTTATGGCTGGAGCTAAAGCATATGCAATCACACTCAAAGCAGGAATGGAGCAATTAGGGGGCAATGGAGCAGGTAAGGTCTTTCAAACACCTTTAGCGACTCTACACGCTTTTAACGGTTGGTCTGACCAGTTTTTAACTACCCCTGAAAATGGTCTTCGTGATATTTACGCATCGTTAAGCACAAAGGTTATGGGTGTAAAATTAATGGGGGTTTATCATGAATTTGATGATGATTCTAGTAATACCAGCTATGGTAAAGAATATGATTTTCTAGTAGTTAAAAAATTTGCTGATCACTATACCTTACTCGCAAAATATGCTTATTTTGATGGAGATAATGGACGATTTGATGCTCAAAACTTTTGGTTAGAGGCTGGTGTTAGTTTTTAAGGATAGATGATTTTACTTGAGCTGATTACGTTCTTTCCTTAGTTAACAAAAAAGCCCTCAATACCACTCGTTTATTGGGGGCTTTTTTGTTTTATTCCATTAGAAATATTTTTTATAAATAATCTAAAATAAGAAACAAGACAAGGGTCAACCCTAGCCCACAATGAATAACACCCTTAACACTCGCATATAATTTTAATTGCCCACCTTCGGGTAATTTTTTAAAGGCATCGATATGTTTTATTGCAGGATAAGCTCCATTAAATTCTAGCGCTAATATGACTATAACAGCAAGAATAAATGCCACAAAACTAAAGCTGTGTGGATAGTGGGATGAAGCTCCCATGAAAAACAACATAGGAATAGAAAATAATGTATTGGTTCTTGATGCTAATCCAGCAGCAGCTAATGCGTCTGCCGCCTCAGGCATAGCATTACCACCACCTGCAACTTGTGTCGCTGATGCAATAACTGTTTTCTGATTGGGTAAAATAATATACCAAACATTTAAAAACATAAAAATACCAAGCAAAGCCCCCACATAAATATCTATGGATAGTCCTCCACCTCGTAAGGCAAATATTGCGAGTCCTGTTCCTAATGTGAACACTGCCCCCCAACGGAACCAATCTAACGCCCGTGGAACTAACTTTTGCACAGCATCAGATTTTGCGCCGGCATCTGCTTCCTTAAAATATTCAGTTTGAACAAAATTAAAATAATATAGCAGCCCGATCCATGTAACACCCGCCATAAAATGGCCCCACCTCAATAGCATTTCCAAACCGACTTTTGTTGTAACTAAATCCATATAACACCTCTTTTTTTATAATTATGTATGAATTCACACTTCAATTTATCTAGTATGAACAAATTATATAGGCACAGAAACAGAATATTCGTCAAATATTTTTTATCTTTACTTAATTCTATAATATAAAAACTAGACTTAAGCTAAAACTAAACTTAAGAAAAAATTGAATGACTAGAGCTAGAGTAACAAGGGTGTAACGAAGCTAAATAATTGTAAAAATTTAAAAAATACTGCTTATTCTATGGAGATAAATATTGAAAAAACTTCCTCATAACTGGCACTTACTGCTAAAAATATTTTAGCAATTCCAGATTTATCAAAGTTAAGGGCTCCTCTATTAATTCTACGGACATAAAAAAACCTCTGAAGCCAATAACTTCAAAGGTTTTAAAATTACTTAATTATATTCTGTGGTACCGAGGGTCGGAATCGAACCGACACTTCCGAAGAAATTGGATTTTGAATCCAACGCGTCTACCAGTTTCGCCACCCCGGCACAATCCTCTATTATAAATAAATATAACTTATAATGCCATAAAATTTTAAGCTCTATGCTTCTAAAACAACTGCAGTCTTCAGTTTTTTCATTGCATTTTTTTCTAACTGCCTAATTCTTTCAGCTGAAACACCGTAACGATCAGCTAATTCGTGCAAAGTTTCTTTTTTTTCAGATAACCAACGACTCTTTAAAATATCCTGACTACGTTCGTCTAATTCTGATAAAGCTTGCGATAATAAGTTTTCTTCATGTCCTTTCCAGTCAGATTTTTCAAGCAAAAGAGCTGGATCTCCTTCATGTTGCTCCAAATAATTAGCAGGAACAGAAATACTGTCTTCTGAAGAATCATCTACAGGCAAATCAAATGACATATCACGACCGTCAAGACGCACTTCCATTTCATAAACAATCTTCAAATCAATATCAAGATTTTCAGCTATTGCTTCCGCGTCTTTTTTTGAAAGCCAACCTAACCCTTTCTTTGATTTTCTTAAATTAAAGAATAACTTACGCTGTGCTTTTGTAGTCGCGACCTTAACAATTCTCCAATTTTTTATCACATATTCATGGATTTCTGCTCTAATCCAATGAATAGCAAAAGAGACTAAACGTACACCCACTTCTGGGTCAAAACGTTTAACTGCTTTCATTAAACCCACATTACCTTCTTGCATAATATCTGCTAAAGGCAAACCATACCCACTGTAGCCTCTTGCAACATGTGCAACAAAACGAAGATTTGACATCACTAATTTACGCGCAGCTTCAAGATCACCTTGTTCTCTATAGAGAACAGCTAGTTCTTTCTCTTGCTCTGGCGTTAGTTGAGGCATATGACTCACAGTACTCAAATATGAATCAAACGTCCCAACTGATATAGTAGGTAAAGCCGTTGTATTATTCATAAAACCTCTTTAATTTAAAAATCAACTATAAAGTCTAGCATTCTATTAGTAAGAGTGCTAATAATTTTAAAAGTTCAACTTTTCATTTTTCCTTTAATTTATCAGTAGAATCAAGAGATTTACTTTAAATTCACAAAAAACCAGGCTTATTTTGGTTTTATTTGTGAGACTTGATAGCTTAAAACGACCCACGCGCCTATTATACTCAGTAAAGAAGCAAAAAATAGTAACCCAATGGTATCCATAAAACTCAAAAATCTTACTTCAAAAGAACCATCGTAAAGCATTGCTAGCTTGTCAATTGGCCCCTGCAATATAACGACTATTAGCGTGACTAAGATCCATGAAAATACACCTGAGATAAACCCTAACCAAAAACCTGTATATAAAAAAGGTCTCTGGATAAAAGAGTGAGTTGCTCCTACTAATTTAGCGACTAAAACTTCCTCTCGTCTATTTTGTAATTCAAGCCTGATTGTATTTCCTGTAATGAAAATTACCGCAAAGCTCAACAAAACGGTTAATAAAAATATACTCCGCTGTACTATTTGCATAATTGACTGCAGTCGCTTTATCCATTGCATATCCATTTTGACAAAATCTATCTGAGGATAATTTGAAAAGTCCATCATCAACCTTTCTATTCCTAAGATGTCATCTAGACTATTTTTAGGCTGGACTTGAATAACGATGGGCAATGGGTTAGTTTCTAGCATTTCTAAGGTATCCCCAAAACCACTATATCTTTTAAATTCAGCCATAGCCTGGTCTTTGGATATAAGAACCAGGCTCTCAACTAGACTATTTTTTTTAATTTCTTCAGCCAGTTTTTTACTTTCCATATGGCTAAGATCAGATTTTAAATATAAAGATATTTGATTTGTCGATTCCAAATTTCCTGTCAAACCCTGCATGTTTTCAACAAACAGATAAAAACCTGCCGCTAATGTCATCGCTATTGCCATCACAGCAATAGCCATAAAAGAAGTTAAAGGCGTTTTAACTAAACGACCAAGACTTGAAAATAAAGCATGTGCATGGATATGGAGGTATGACTGCACTCTTTCAAAAAGATCATTATTAACTCTATTTCTTGGTGAATTAGTTTTATAGTTCATCATTAACTCGCAATCAACTGTCCATGATCCAACGCTAAAACCCGGTGCCCCATTTTATTCACCAAACTTTCATTATGGCTTGCGATCAACACACTCACCCCGACTTTTTGGAATTGCTCAAAAACACCCATTATTTCAGTTGACAACTCTGGGTCTAAATTACCCGTGGGTTCATCCGCCAAAATCAACTTTGGCTTGTTCACAAAAGCACGAGCAATACCGACTCGTTGTTGCTCTCCCCCGGACAAAGCCAAAGGGAATTTTTTTTCTTTACCTGACAAACCCACTTTATCTAATACAGCTCTTACTCGTTTTCTGGTTTCTTGAATCCCATAACCTGAAACAATTAAGGGTAGCGCTACATTATCAAACACAGTTCTGTCATTTAATAATTTATTATCTTGAAATATTAACCCTAAATTTCTACGAACAAAAGGAATCTGTTTTTCTTTAACTTTATTTAAATTTTGACCATCTAATAAAATATGTCCACGGCTACAAAGTTCCATCATTGCAATTAACTTCAGCAATGTACTTTTTCCTGCACCGGAATGCCCTGTTAAAAAAGCTATTTCACCCTGTCTTATATGGAAACTTACATCTTTCAATGCATCACCAGCATCCGGGTATCGTTTACTTACATGATCAAATTTCAGCATAAATTAATCTTTTACAAATAAGGCATCAACAAAAGCTTTTGCATTAAAATCCTGAAGATCATCTATACCCTCACCCACACCTATGTAGCGTATTGGCAGTCCAAACCGTTTAGCTAAAGCAAAAATTACGCCCCCTTTTGCCGTACCATCCAGCTTAGTCAGCGCTAATCCCGTCAATTTAACCGTCTCATTAAATACTTTAGTTTGCGAAAGTGCATTTTGTCCTGTCCCTGCATCAAGCACTAACAAAACCTCATGTGGTGCAGCAGCATCAACTTTCCCCATGATTCTTTTTATTTTACCTAGCTCTTCCATTAAGTTAGATTTGGTATGCAATCTACCTGCTGTATCTGCAATTAAAACATCAATTCCTTTTGCTTGTGCTGACTGGACACCATCAAAAATGACCGAAGCAGAATCTGCCCCAGTGTGCTGGGCAACGACATGAATTTTATTTCGCTCTCCCCAAGTTTGTAATTGTTCAACTGCAGCAGCTCTAAATGTATCCCCAGCAGCAAGCATGACACTATGCCCTTGAATTTGCAATCGTTTTGCTAATTTACCAATAGTCGTAGTTTTGCCCACACCATTAATACCAACGACTAAAATAACATAAGGTGTGTCTTGCTGGGGGATTTCAAGTGGCTGACTGCACGGCTCTAATATTTCCAGCAATATTTGTTTTAATGTAGCTTCTAATGCTTCACTATCATTTAACTGATGGTTGTCAATGTTTTCCGTTAATTGAGAAATAATCTCTGTTGTTAAATCAACACCAACATCTGCTATTAATAGACTGGATTCAATTTCTTCTAATAGATCTTCATCAATTCCTTTTTGACCTAGAGAAATACCAGATAAGACAAAACCTAAGCCTGAGCGTGTTTTCTTGAGCTGTGTTTTTAACCGTAGATATAAAGACTCTGCAGTAGGTTCTACATAAACGTCTTTTTCTACTTCTACTACGCTAGCATCTAACGAAGGGTCTATAGTATCAACCGTATCAACTAATACAACATCGTCAATTGACTCAAGCTGATCTTCAAAAGCGAATTTTCTGTAATAATTAATTGCAATGAGTGGCAACATTAATATTGCGGCTAAAGCATTATGAGCTAAAGTTATTATTAAAGGCAGTTCTAATTTGATACTAAAAATACCTAATAAAACTTGTCCCAATAAAAAAATACTTAAAACAACACCCGATTTCCGCACATATTTTGGGTGCTTCTCTGCCGTTGCAACAAGCATTACCAAAGTAAGTAGAAAAAAACAAATAACCGTCCCAACTCTATGCCACCACTGGACAGCAACCTGGTCATTGAACGACAAGGTGCCGTTATATCCACTATCTAGCCCAGAAAACAAGTTTAGCGCACTGACAAAGTCTACATTTGGAACCCATTGCCCATTGCATTGAGGAAAATCCACACACGCTAGCCCTGCATTATTTGTACTGACCCAAAAACCAAAAATGATTTGCAACAATAAAATAAACATTGCAAAGTGTGTTAATAATCCAAGTCCTAAAGACGTTGTTTTTCGTACAATTTTGTCTACTTGGTTTGCCCTTAAATAAAGCCAAAACAATAGCCAGAAAATCACAAAACCAATCAACAGATGCCCAGAGACAACCACAGGCATTATTTTTAATTCCACACCCCATAAACCGATTACTACTTCTAATGCAATCAGCATTAATAGAAGACCAGAAATAGTTATTCTCGCCAAGCGACCCTGTTTTTGTCTCAAACCTGCTAATGCGACAATACAAACTAAAGCACCTAATAAACCTACTGAAAACAAATAACTATTTTGTTTTAAATCACCCTCAAAATTTGTTAAATCGTCAAACAGCTTTTTGACAAAGCTTGCATCCGTAGAGCCTCCACTTACTAGAGCTTTTGATTTTGCGTAACACCCTGGCCAACCAGACCAATCAGGACAGCCTCCACCCGGTACATCAGACAACCGGACATAGGAAGATAAAACGATAATAATTAGCGTTATAACAAGTGTAAATAAGATGCCTTTTCTAAACATTTAATTAACCAATCTGTGAAATTCTTAATAATTTACCTAAATCTTTTTTTACTTTATATGGATCAAACCCAGGGTCATACTGCATCATTAAATTACCTAATGGATCCATTAAAAAAAGCATGCCTTCTGGAATAGCAGCATTTCTTATTTTTTTAAGCTTTTGAACCAACGTTTGTGTTGGTTTGGCTCTTAATAACCTCAAATCATCTTTCCACCAAGTCTGAGCTAGATCATCCTTAACTTCAGGAAAAACAATAACAACTCGACGAATTCTGACTAAGTCTTTATTCATCATTAATCGTAATTGCTTTGTTTTATGTATTGCTTCAATACATAGTTCATTACAACCTTTATTGGGTATCACATTAACAAGAACCCAATGCCCATTTAATTCGGTCATATTGAGCTTTGAAAACTCATCAAACCCAACTAATTCGTTTCTTTCAGTTGTTATGGCTGGTATAATTAATTTTCCATTATTTGTCCCATTCCCTATCCAGCTCACATTGCCAGCTAAATACCAGGCAATACAAAAAGGAATAATTGACATAGAAAATAGTAGAATTATTGTTCGTCTATTTTTTTTCTGTTGTTTGTTCATTTACTTTTACGACTCAATCTAATAAATAAAATGGTTAAGGTCATTGCCAAACCAAACCATTGTACGGCATATGCAACATGTTTTTCTGGTGAAATTATTGAATTTGTTTTCCAGTCTCGTAAAAAACCCTCGCTCAAAGCTGGATCCAACTCTACCTGAAAGGGAAACAAAGGAATGCCTAATTTTGTTGACAAAATATTAATATCAACCAACTGAACAACTGATGGCCAACTTTCAGTAGGAATTTCAGCACCGGCTAATTTCATCCCAACCACTGGAAAGTTATTGATTCTACCCGTTAGGGTCATCTTAGCTTCAGATTTGATTGTTATATCAGGTAAAATATGTCTATCTTTATTTAACGGAACCCACCCTCTATTCACTAGCACAGCTTTATTCATTCCTGCAAGCACTAAAGGGGTCATCACAAAATACCCCGCTTGCCCATTAACAATTTGATTGTCAATCAAAAATTGATGATGTTGATCATAGTGCCCTGCTATTTTAACCTTTCTATAACGTAAACTTTCTAGACTATTAGGTAGTAGAGATAACAATTCAACTTCTCCTTTATTAGAAGATAGCTTTTGTTGTCCAAAAAAAGACCTTTTTTCATCTGCTCGTCCTAACTGCCAAAACCCTAATAAAACTAAAAAAGTTAAAACAAGTAAAAAAAGTAAGCCTGAAACCAGATTAAATTTATAGACTGACCTCAATACAGTTATTTTCATATTTATCTATATCTATCGAAATTTTTACTTTAAAATCAAAGAAACTTTTCATACAACACCCATTCACATGCCAATAAAAGTAGTTTTCATCATCATTTTTATATCTATTCTCATTAGTTTAGGCTCTGCCTTATTTAGCTTAGCAAAACATAAAGATCAAGAAGACTCAAAAAAAACGGTTAAAGCACTCACCTTTAGAATCGGGCTTTCAATCCTTTTATTTCTAGCTCTTTATATCTCTTATGTCACGGGCTTAATAGAACCCACTGGCATTGGAAAAAAAATGCATATGGCAAAACCAGATCAACAACAAAATACAAATCAGAAAAATAAAGAGGCGACTCCTCAAAATTAAATTTTTATGGATCGCTAACCAATCATCCATATTATCACTAAAAACCTCAACAGCTAGAGCACTCAATATATGTATATTTTCTTAGTGTTATTGCTAAGCCTTTGTTGCACCAGTCTTTCTAGTTATGCTGAACAAAATTCAGCACCCGCACTAATGCTAGCTAAAACATACAAAGGGAAAATAGAACTATCTCAATATTTAGTAAGCGAAAAGCTTGATGGTGTTCGTGCTTATTGGGATGGACAGAAACTAATTTCTAAACAAGGCAACACTTACATAGCGCCGGTCTGGTTTACCAAAGATTTCCCAGATCAAGCGTTGGATGGTGAGCTATGGCTAGGCAGAGGGCTTTTTCAATCATTACTCAGCATAGTCAGTAAAAACAATCCAATTGATAAGGAATGGAGCGAAGTTCATTATGTCGTATTTGATTTACCTGATGAAAACCTACCTTTTACTGAACGCCAGGAAATACTTCGTCAACTTATTCCTCTCTCAAAAAAACCTTACTTGACTGTTGTTCATCAATATAAACTTAAAGACGAACAAGCTTTAAAAGATGATCTAAACCGAATAATTGCTGTTGGAGGAGAAGGCTTGATGTTGCATCGAAAAGATTCACTTTATCAAGCTGGGCGCAATAACAATATTCTTAAAGTCAAACCCTACCAAGATGCTGAAGCCACTGTTATCGCCCATGTTCCAGGGAAAGGTAAATTCCTTGGTATGTTAGGCTCACTTTTTGTCACAACATCTGATGGTATCAAATTTCGGATTGGAACAGGCTTTAGCAATAAAGAAAGACGCCAGCCTCCTCCAATTGGCTCACTGATTACTTACACTTATCATGGAAAAACAAACAAAGGAATACCTAAATTCGCAAGCTTTTTACGAGTAAGAAAGAAAGCCAAAAAAATTAATAACAAATAAATACTACTTAAGAGACAAGACTTATTAAGTCTATAAAAACAATAACTTATTAAAATATTTAATGTTTATTTTAATCAGCCATACCAGAAGATTAAACAAACAACTCATACAAAAGTTAAACGAAAATGGTATATTAAGCCAAAAATATAATAATTGATGTACATAATACATCCTATAAATGAGGAGCGTTACATATGGCTAATGAAGGCGTCGATCAGTCCAAACGCCAATTACTAACTACTGCTTTGACAGTTGTTGGTGCAGTTGGTACTGGATATTTGGCAGTTCCTTTTATTTCTCAGATGCAACCTAGCGCAAAAGCAATGGCCGCTGGAGCACCTGTAGAAATTGATATCAGCAAAATAGAATCCGGACAACTCATACGAGTAGCCTGGAGAGGTAAACCAGTCTGGATATTATCAAGAACCCCTGAAGTTTTAGAAATTTTAGAAACAGAGACAGACAAGCTAGCTGATCCAAATTCACACGAATCCGAACAACCAGAATCAAGCGATAATCCTTTTCGCTCTATTAAACCCGAAATTCTTGTTGCTGTTGGCCTTTGTACTCACTTAGGTTGTTCCCCAACGTTCAGACCTGAAACTGCACCTAATGATTTAGGCCCTGACTGGAAAGGTGGCTTTTTCTGTCCATGCCATGGCTCTGGCTTTGATTTAGCCGGTCGTGTATACAGATCAGTTCCAGCTCCAACAAATTTAACAATCCCCCCTTATCGCTACATTACAGACACACTTATTATTGTTGGTGAAGATACCACGGAGGCAGTTGCATGAAAAATAAAATAAATGAATGCACTAATTGGGTACTTGAACGTTTCCCAATGTCAAAATTGTGGAATGAACATATGGCGCAATATTATGCGCCAAAAAACTTCAACTTCTGGTACTTCTTTGGCTCTCTTGCCCTACTTGTTTTAGTCAACCAGTTTGTGACAGGCATATTGTTAACAATGAACTACAAGCCTGATGCAGAATTGGCTTTTGACTCTGTTGAATACATCATGAGAGATGTAAATTGGGGATGGTTAATTCGTTACATGCACTCTACCGGCGCATCGGCCTTTTTTATTGTCATATACTTGCATATGTTCAGAGGCATGATCTACGGTTCTTACAAAAAACCTAGAGAATTAATCTGGATTTTCGGCATGCTACTCTTTGTTTGTTTAATGGCCGAAGCATTTATGGGTTACTTGTTACCTTGGGGACAAATGTCTTATTGGGGTGCACAAGTTATCATCTCACTTTTTAGCGCTATTCCAATAGTTGGTGAAGAATTATCACTCTGGATTCGAGGAGATTATGTTATCTCCGATGCAACGCTTAACCGCTTCTTTGCTTTCCACGTTATAGCCGTTCCATTAGCATTGCTTATCTTGGTTTTTTTACATATTATTGCCTTGCATGAAGTTGGTTCAAACAACCCCGATGGCATTGAAATCAAAGAATCTAAAGATCCATGGGGTCACCCAGTCGATGGCATTCCATTTCACCCATACTACACAGTCAAGGATATTGTTGGCGTTGCTGTCTTTTTATTCTTCTTTGCAACCGTTATTTTTTACATGCCTGAATTTGGCGGATATTTCTTAGAACATGCTAATTTTATTCCAGCCGACCCATTAGCAACACCCGAACATATTGCTCCTTTATGGTATTTCACACCTTTTTATGCCATTTTAAGAGCTGTACCTGACAAATTTGCAGGTGTTATAGCAATGGGTGGTGCTATTGTCGTTTTATTTCTATTACCGTGGCTAGACCGTTGTAAAGTGAAATCAATTCGATATCGAGGCGGTATTTTCAAAAAAGCACTAGTTTTATTTGTAATAAGCTTTATAGCATTAGGTTATTTAGGTACACAACCTGCAACAGCAGGCTACACTATGCTAGCTCGCGTATTTACTGTTATCTATTTTGGGTTTTTCTTACTCATGCCAATATATACACGGTGGGAAAAAACCAAACCCGTACCTAAAAGCGTGACTCATGAACCTGATGCAGAAGAAAAGTATGCAAAGTTAGTTGAAGCGTTCGATAAAATGACTATAAAGGAAGAAGAATCTACCGACAAAACTAGCTGGGGCGGCCCATCATTTTCAATAAAACCAAATAAAAAAGGTATTATTGAAGTAGCAACTGGGTTATTAAAAAAATTAAAAGAGAGCCTGGATTAATTATGAAAAAAATTATATATACTTTATTATTTTTATTACCACTTGGAACTCTCGCTGCCGCAGGTACAGTAAATTTGCAATCAGTTGACATAGATCTATCTGATTTTAAAGCAATACAAAAAGGCGCCAAACATTATGTTAATTACTGTCTTGGTTGCCATTCGACTAAATATATGCGCTATAAACGTATTGCCTTAGATCTTGAAATTGATGAAGATGTTGTTTTGGAAGAAATTGCCCCTGAAGGCGCCAGGATTTATGATCAAATGCACACCGCAATGAATGAGCATGACTCAAAAAAATGGTTTGGAGTCATGCCCCCAGATTTATCCTTAATCGCCCGATCAAGAGGAGGAGACTGGCTATATAGTTACCTTAAAGGTTTTTATGTTGATAAAAGCAAACCATTAGGTGTTAATAACACTATTTTTAAAGACGTAGGAATGCCAAACGTACTATGGAAATTACAGGGTATACAATCCCCTGTGATTAGAAACGTCAAAGGTGAAGAGGTTATTTCTTACTTAGAGCTTAAAGAGCCAGGTACAATGTCGCGTGCTGCATTTGATCAAATGGTGACTGAACTAGTCAATTTTCTTGTTTATGTAGGTGAACCTGTTCAATTGGAAAGACGACAAATGGGTAAATATGTATTATTTTATCTATTGTTGTTTGGAGTTATTGCTTATTTCCTTAAAAAGGAATACTGGAAAGACATTCATTAGCAAATACTCTCTTAAAAGGAGTATAACGTCTTTTTAAAACCATGCTTGCTAGATAAAGCACCTTTATATACCTAAATATAAGGTGCTTTTTTCAAAGAATCAGCATTCCAATTAAAACTCTTTAGCTATGATATAATGCCATTGCTTTAGTTTTAGTCGCTTTCTATTAAGGGGTTCCGTTCTGTGACAAATATCACTACTCGAAAATCAGTGATGACACTTTTCACAACATCAACATGCGCTTTAAGTCATTGTGCGCGTCTTGTATTGCATGAAAAAGGTGTCACTGCAGACATTGAATTTTTCGACCCATCAAATCCACCTGAAGATTTACTTGAACTTAATCCAACAGGCATTTCTCCCACATTAATTGAACGAGACCTGGTCTTATATGACGCGCGAATTATTGCCGAATACCTGGACGAAAGATTCCCTCACCCTCCACTTCATCAAATGGATCCAGTATCTCGAGCCAATGCCCGGATGATTATCAAGCGGATTGATCAAGACTGGTATCAACTATTAGATGAATATTTAACCTCGGGTGAAAAAAAATCAGCCAAAGCAAAAAAAATGCTTAGAGAGAGTCTTATCTCGGCAACACCTATTTTTGAAGCTCAACCTTACTTTATGAGTCCTGAGTATTCTTTAATTGATTGCACAATGGCACCCTTATTATGGCGTTTACCAAGCTTGGGGATTGATATTAATTCTTTAAGCCCTGCTATTGTCAGCTATGCAAATCGGTTGTTTTCAAGAGAAGCTTTTCAATTAAGCCTGAGTGAAGAAGAAAAAGAAATGGTACCACGTAGCAAATGACACCCTTAAAACCGTATCTAATACGATCAATCTACGAATGGATAATAGATAATCAACTCACACCCCACCTTTTAGTCGATGCAGAAAACCCTGATGCAGTTTTACCTACAGACTTTATTGAAAACGGAAAAATTGTTTTAAATATGCGCCCTGAAGCAATACAAGATCTATTATTAGGTAATAATGAAATTCAGTTTCATGCTCGCTTCTCAGGGGAGTCAATCCACATCATTACGCCGACAACTGCAGTACTTGCTATTTACGCTAAAGAAAATGGCAAAGGCATGGTTTTTGACCCAGAAAAATCTGATAATGACACACCACCCTCAACTCCAGAAAAAAAACATACGAAACCTCAGTTGAGAGTTGTTAAATAAGAACAAAAACCTTTCTTAGAACAGACGAAAATCATACTATTCAGTAAAATCAGATAATAAGGCAGGTATTAAACCCTAAGGGTTTCTCTATTTATTTACCTCAGCATTAAATAGTATTTATTTTTACCAAAGCGGATAAAACAATTATTATTTTTCAGGGACATAAAGTGAAGAAACATTTGATTTCGATTGTTCTTTAACAGGAAAGACTTTAGCCACCCCTTTTCTTTCAACCTGATCAATACGAATAATTTCATGCATTGGAATAAAAGACCGTTTAACTCCGTCAAACTCTGCTTTTATTTTTTCCTCTCCAGGGTCTAAAACGATTGAGCTTTTTTCACCAAATATAAAGCCCTCAACAATCACAAAGCCATACATATCACCTTGATATACGCTTTTTGCATAAACCTCGTAGACTTGCTCTCTATTAACGAAGACAACCTTATAAATATGTTTTTCTGACATAGTACCTTTTATCAAGCTAAAATAAACTGATTTTAACGTTATATTGTAACGCTAATTACAAACTTAAACATTACGGTTAAAAATATATGTCCTTTATAATTTATCTATCTGGAGAAATTCATACTGACTGGCGCGAACAGATCAAACAAGGGGTTCTTGAAAACAAACTGGATATTGAGGTGTTAACCCCTATCACTAATCACGATAATAGTGATAATGTAGGCTCAAAAATTTTAGGGTCTGAACAGAATGATTTCTGGAAAGATCACAAATCCGCCAAAATCAATGCACTTCGCAGTAATAGTTATATTAGCAGAGCAGATATTGTTATTATAAAATTTGGAGATAAATATAAACAGTGGAATGCAGCTTTTGATGCTGGCATTGCAGCTGGCTTGGGTATACCTACAATAATTCTTCACCAACCTGATTTGACTCATCCGTTGAAAGAAGTTGATGCTGCTGCACTCGCTGTTGCAGAAACACCCAATCAAATTGTTGAAATTTTGAAATATATCTCGCAACCCTAACTATTTTGGGGTTAGATTCACATTTCAGCTTAATATTTATGCAAATCTATTTCAATATACTCTATAGTGTAAATAAGACATTTTGTTTTTTGGGACAAGGGGGATTTTATGATTACCAGTACCATATCAAGCGCTGCTAACTTGATTACTAATGCTCAATATAAAGCTTCTACTGCTACCCAAACGATTGCTAAGTTACCAATGGAAAAAAATGAAGTTGGGAGTACAGAGTTTAATTCCAGTAATTTAATCAAGCCCATTCTAAGCTTAAAAGAGGCAGAAATTGAAACCTCTGCTGGTGTTAAACTTTTAGAAACCGATCAAAAGACCCTCGGCTCTCTATTTGATGCAATAGCCTAAAAACTAATACTAACATCAAAATAATCCAGTTCTCTTATTTGTGCAGCAAATTTTTCCATTTGCTCGGCATCTAGTTTTTTGATCTGTCCTGCTTCTGGTTGAAAAGAAGGCCTCGCTAAAGTATATAGCATAATTTTCTTTATAGTTATCTGTTGCTGCTTAATTTTTTTTAGTAACTCAATATAAGCTTCCCTCTCAATCTTCGCCTCATCCTCGATTAAATAATCAATCATAAAAGTTTGCAGACTAGTTGCGCATAGACGAGTAGAAATGTTTAAATTATTTAACATTTTTTCAGTTGTTTGCTTGCTACCGTTGATGTGTCGTCTTCCAAATTCTGTCGCACTATCTAACTTAAACCACACTTCACCCTGATAATCGTTTAAGGTTTTTAGACTTGCTTGAACATTGGCTTGATTAATTAAACTACCATTACTTATTAACACAAAATTACTTTTAGGAAATACGCCCATTTCCAAAGCAACTTTTCCCACCAATTCGATTACT
>CAZZIX010000015.1:20513-22517 GCA_964654345.1 uncultured Methylomarinum sp. | reverse complement strand
CAGTCTTTACAAATTAAAACACTCAACAGCCAATTATTATTAGGAATGAATGAGTGCGATACGCTTATCACACCGACTCCTTGGCAAAAAAGTTTATTCCCCTCCCTTTGGCATTCTAAAATCAATGTGATTCATGAAGGAGTTGATATTGACATGTGTAAGCCTAACGACAATGTTTTTTTTACATTACCAGACGGCACACAACTGACAAGGAAAGACGAAATAATCACGTACACATCAAGAAACCTTGAGCCCTACCGAGGTTTTCCAAGCTTTATAAAAGCAATAGAAAAAATTTGCCGCAGAAGACCGAACTGTCACATTATCATTACAGGAGGGGACGATGTCAGCTACAGTAAAAAACTACCGAACGGTAAATGTTATAGGGAAGCTTGTCTTAAATCGGCCTCTATCCCACTTCAACAAGTTCATTTTTTAGGTAAGGTTCCTTATTCTACTCATATACAGCTATTACAACTATCCTCAGTTCATATCTATTTAACTTACCCTTTTGTTTTATCTTGGTCTTTTGTTGAAGCCATGGCCTGTGGCTGTATAATCATCGCATCCGACACACAACCCGTTATGGATTTTCTTGAACCTAATATAAATGGAATTGCTGTGAATTTTTTTGATGATGAGCAAATAGCAGACAAAGTAGATGAAGTTTTTAACCATCCTCAGCGGAAAAAACACCTAGGCTTAGCTGCACAAAAGAAAATTGAACAGTACTACCAACATCATTTTTCTATCAATCATTATTTACACCTAATTGAACAATTAACGACGACTCAACATGCGTGAAATCCTTTTAAAATGCCGCTCATTTTTTATTTACACTGGCATTTTCAGCTTTGCCATTAATTTATTGATGCTAACCCCGATTATATTTTTAATCAACGCACTAGACAGAGTCCTATCCAGCAGAAGTCTGGAGACGCTATTTATGCTGGCAATTATTGCTGTTTTTGCGATGATAATTGAGGCTTTTCTGGAAAATATTCGGACAAAATTACTCAGTCGTTTTAGCTTGACCTTACAAGGTCTTCTTGGGACATCAACATTAACTGAAATTTTAAAGATCAAACAAAAAGACGTTCAAACACGGTACGGTATGGATGATGTTAATACCTTGCAAGATTTCATTACAACTAAAGGTGTCAAAGCAATATTTGACTTACCGTGGATTCCCTTTTATGTCTTGCTTTTATATTTTTTCCATCCATTCTTAGCTCTGTTTGCTATTTTTATACTAGCCATATTAATAACCTTGTCTTACTGGGAACATAAAGTCACACATCATAATCAACTAGCTGTTGGAGCATATGCAAGGGGCGCTAAAAACTTTATCGACTTATCTTTTAGCAATAATGAAGTAATTAACGCACTAGGTATGCAAAAACGAATTACTAATCGTTGGTGGCTAATAAACAAAGACTTTCTGAGCAGAAAAAATCAGGTTGAAAATAAAATTTCTTCAATTCAATCTATCTCTCAATTTGTACGCACCTCAATGACCATTTTTAGTTTAAGCATTGGTGCTTATTTAGTCATCAATGAAAACCTTTCATCTGGAATCATGATCGCGGCCAATATTTTAATGGGCAGAGCGATTGCACCCATAGGCTCAGTTATTGCCGCAGGAAAATCATTTATCATCGCAAAAGATGCCTATAATCGTTTAGATAAATTATTAAAAAACAAAGCTCACAGCGCAAATAAATTAACCTTACCTTCCCCAAAAGGAGAACTTTTAGTAGAACGTGTATTTTTCTTTTTAAACCGTGACAGACATATCCTGAATGGTGTCAGCTTTAAATTAGACGCTGGAAAATGTTTAGCTATTATCGGCTCAAGTGCATCGGGGAAAACCACTTTAGCCAGACTACTGGTTGGCTTTCATAAACCTAATGACGGATTTATTCGTTTAGATGGAGCTGATGTTAGCCAATGGTCTACTAATGGTCTTGGTGAACAGATTGGATATTTACCTCAAGACATCCA
>CAZZIX010000015.1:0-20413 GCA_964654345.1 uncultured Methylomarinum sp. | reverse complement strand
AATGGTCTACTAATGGTCTTGGTGAACAGATTGGATATTTACCTCAAGACATCCAACTATTTAATGGCACTATCTCTGAAAACATTTCACGACTTGAACCTATAAAAGATAACGAGAAGGAAATTATCAGTGCGGCGAAGCAAGTCGGTATCCATGAAATGATCCTTAAAATGACCAATGGCTACGAGACAGACATTGGGGAAAAAGGAAGCAAACTATCTGGTGGACAAAGGCAACGAATTGGCTTGGCAAGAGCCATTTTTAAAGAGCCCAAATATCTTGTTTTAGATGAACCCAATTCAAATTTGGATGGGGAAGCTGAATTAGAATTATTACAATTAATCAAAGATTTAAAACAAAAAGGCACCACAGTCATTGTCATCACTCATAAACCTAATTTAGTTGAAGTAGCTGACAACATACTCGTTCTACATGAAGGCAATGTAGTTCATTTTGGAACAAGCACAGAAGTCCTTGAAAAAATTAAACTGGTTTAGCAAAATGTCTATAAAACAATTATTAGAGCATCTACCCCAAGTATCCATTGACTCATCAGGCGAATCAACCCGCTTAGTCCGATCTGGTCTGTTATTTGGTGTCCTGCTTTTTCTTGGTTTATTTTTATGGGGGATTTTAGCCCCTATTCGTGGTGCCGTTGTGACATCAGGCACAATCAAAATTGATTTAAACCGTAAAACCTTGCAGCATCTGGAAGGTGGAATTATTAAAAAAATCTTGGTCAGAGAAGGTAGTCGAGTAGAAAAAGGGCAAACCTTACTCATATTAGAGGACATTTCCACTCGATCACAATTTTCCATTTTAAAAGATAGACTCTTTATAAATCAAGTAAAAGAAGCCCGCTTACAAGCCCAAAAAAGGAACTTTGATACTATTATTTTTCCTCAAGAGATCACTGAAACTACTGACCAAAAATTTAAAAATATTCTTGCTAACGAAATTGAATTATTCAACTCCAAACGTAAAAGTTTTGCAGACCAAGTTAAGTTATTAAAATTTGAAATAGTTCAAACAGAAAATGGATTAAAAGGATCACACCAGGAAATGGAAGCAATCAAAACTGGAATTGGCTATATAAAAAAACAACTTAGGTCTCGACAGGCATTAAAGAAAAAAGGTTATGTAGAGGATTCAAAAATTTGGGAACAAAAACAATTATTAGCTGAGAAAAGAGAGAAAATTGGTTCTTTATTATCAGAACAAGCGACAGAACGAAATAAAATCACCCAAACTCAGCTAAAAATTATCACCTTAGAAAATGATATTATTCAAGAAGCTGATGATCAATTAAAGGAAACTCAAAACGAGTTACTTGAAATACAAGAATTACTTAGACCCGCAAAATATGCCGTTGAACGTACCGAAGTAATTGCCCCTTTATCTGGACAAGTAATTAATATTAAGGTTAATACTGTGGGGGGGGTTGTCCGGGCAGGTGAAGACCTTTTAGAAATTGTTCCCACTAAAAAAGAACTGATTATTGAGGCAAAACTTGAAACTAGCGATATTGATAGCGTCACTATCAATCAACAGGCGAATATTCAATTGCTTGCCTATAGCAGTCGAAATACACCCATGTTAACTGGAAAAGTTGTTTATATTTCTGAGGATGTCATTGAAGATGTAATTGAGCCAGGCAAGTACTACTATCTTTGTCATATAAAAGTAGATGAAGACTCACTAGTAGAGCTACCCGATCAAACTCTATTATTACCAGGAATGCCAATAACCGCCTTTATTCAAACTCGTGCCAGAACCTTTATAGACTTTATTTTAGAGCCTTTGATTAGTCATTCACGCAAAGCTTTAAGAGAAGATTAGCTCAATTGGTTGAGCCATCGTTAACCCAACATTTTTGAATATTAAAAAGCATCAAAACGCTATGAACCAAAAACCACCTTCAATCAAAATTGAACCTATTAAAAAACCAAGCCCATCAACCCTCCAAGGCCGAGTTGAAAAACTTGATAAAAATAATATTATAGGTTGGGTTCAATATCCAGATTCTATAGGGGAAGCGGTAAAAATTGATGTTTTTGATGGAGATACTTATATAGAAACTATTCATGCCAATAAAAATACTGAAACCTTGGGTATTCAAAAAAATGTAGGTTTCTGTGGTTTTGAATTTCCCTTAGCTAAAAAATATCTAACGGGCGATAAACGGTTCCTAAAATTCGTTGACCATAAACACCAGCAAGCAATTCCCGGAAGCCCTTTTAGAGTCGGCAAGGGGACGTTTGATTCTAATTTCTATATTAACAAAGGCAAATATTTAACCGGCTCTATTCAACAAAGAACCACTGACCAGTCAATCTATACAATCAATTTATCTATTAATAAAAAACAATTTTGGTCCGAACAATTTAAAGGAGGAAATCTTCAGACAATCAATGCGAAGTTGCCTGGCCGTGTATTTGATGGTTTAAACCATGCTATACAAATAAAAGTTTTTGACGAACAAAACAAAGTTATATTAATGACTGGCCGAAATGTAAAACACAGTTTTCACGGACAAATAGAAGCGGTTAGTTTTGAGAAAATAGAAGGCTGGGTTGTCAATCAAGAATATCCTAATGTCCCCGTTGACTTAGACCTAAAAATAAATGGTCTAATAGCAATAAGCACTACATCCGATATTAATCGAATTGATATTCAAAAAGACCAGGGTCTAGGTTCAGCACAAGTTGGGTTTAAAATAGTCTTGCCAGATACCGTTCGTATTAACAACTCGTCAAGTCTGGAAATATTTATCAAAGGAACTAATAATAGAGTGTTAGACACTCAATATATTTTAACCCCTAAAGATATTATTATTCGTTCTTTAATATCAGCTGCCGAACACTTAAATTCAGTTGAATTAGAAAACAAAGAAATCAGTTTATCAGCGGGACTTAATGTAGATGTAACTGCAAACACATTAGTTAGACAACAAATTATTGCTCCTATTATTCAACAGCTAAGACAGCAACCAAGCATAGCATCGAAAATAAACTTAGCCATTAACCCTATCAATCAAATTCCTGCATTTGACAAATCATCATTGGTAGATATTATCGTCCCAGTGTATAAAGGATATGATGAAACAATAGCCTGCATTAATAGTATTAATGCAGCCAAAAATAGTACACCTTCTCAACTTACAGTCATTAATGACCAATCCCCAGATGGTCGATTGAGCTTTAAATTACAGGCAATGGCAAAAGAAAAGCAATTTACTCTCATTGAAAATTCAAAAAACTTAGGCTTTGTTAGCACTGCAAATATTGGCTTAGGCCTGCATAAAGACAGAGATGTCATTTTGCTAAATTCAGATACAGAAGTTTACGATGGCTGGCTAGACCGCATGATCGCCATTTCAAAAAAAGATAATAATATTGCAACCGTCACCCCTTTTTCAAACAACGCAACAATTTGCAGCTTTCCAGAATTTAACCATGACAATCAGTTAAATCCTAATATCCACCCAGCACAATTAGACAAATTATTTGCCACTCTTAACCATAACAAATCAGTAGATCTACCCACTGCTCATGGTTTTTGTATGCTGATTAAAAGAGAAGTATTACAAAGTATTGGCTATTTAGACGAAAAAACATGGCAAAAAGGTTATGGTGAAGAAAACGATTTTTGTTTAAGAGCTGCTTCCTTAGGGTGGCGGCATGTACTAGCGGCCAATGTATTTGTACAGCATCACGGCTCCGTCTCATTCACTGACAATAAAAATGAATTATTAGAAACTAATTTAGCTAAACTAAATAAGAAATACCCTGATTACCCTATCACGATATATCGTTTTATTAAGCAAGACCCTATTGCAAAATATCGTAACCCAGTAATTAAAAAACTGATTTTACAAAAATCAAAAAAACATATTTTGTTTATTATGCATAGTCTGGGTGGTGGTGCTAAAACAAATGCCGATCAAATGGCTGAGTTACTAGATCAACAAGGCCATGCTGTTTTAGAATTAATTCCTACCTCTCAAACCCAATGGGAATTAAAAGATCAAACAGGAAAGCTCTGTTTAAAATATCAATATCCAGAAGATAGTCAGATCTTAGAAGCTGATTTACGAGAATTAGGCATCTGGCGGATACATTTTCATCAACTTGTCGGCTTTCCTAAGCAAATATGGCAACTGCCTAAGACTTTATCTTGTGCTTATGATTTTACAGCCCATGATTTTTTACCTTTATGTCCCCGCATTAATATGATTGATGAAAGCGGGCATTATTGTGGTGAATCACAATATGACAATGACAAATGTCAACGCTGCATTAAGATAAATGGATTAGCTGAAATTCAAAATTTTGATTCTTTATGGCAGCAGTATGATCAATTAGTCAGCCAATGGCGTAAAGAATTTAAACAAAAACTGATAGCAGCGGATAACGTATTTTGTCCATCGCAAAGTACAGCAAAAATCTATAAAAAACACTACGCATTAAAAAATATTCAAATAAAACCTCATCCTGAAGGTTCATTCACGATTAAACAACCTAACCTTCAAACCAAAAATGGAATTATTACTGTTGCCATGATTGGAGCAATTGGTGATCACAAAGGAAGCCAGTTATTTGTTGATTGTGCAAAACATGCATTAAAAGAAGGTTTGCCTCTACATTTTGTTCTGATTGGATATAGTAACAAGGATGAGCCCTTAGCTAAATTGGAAAATGTAAGTCTAACAGGCTCTTATCAAGGCTCAGAAAATTTAAAAGCATTGATAAAAAAGTATCAATGCCAAATGGCACTATTTTTAAGTGCCTGGCCAGAAACATTTTGCTATACATTAACAGAAGCACTTCAAAACAACCTATACCCTTTAGCACTTAATTATGGTGCAATAGCTGAGAGAATTAAAGAACTAAACTATGGCACAATCCTGGCTGCCAATAGTAAAGCTAAAGATATTAACCAGAAGCTGGTTAATGCAGCTGATAAAATGGTCTCTACAAAAAAAGCATTGAAATATAAGGGTGCTCAATACCCTGATATTATCAAAGATTATTATCATATAGATCTTAAATAGGCATGATTAAAAAAATTATATCAGCACCTTTTAAAATGCTGAAGCAAGCCGTATTCTCTAAAGACGAAAAAGCTAATATTTCTAAGGATGAAGACATTGAAACTAATACTACTGACGACCCTAGTAAAGAGCAATCCCCACCAGTCCAATCACAAACAAAAAACAAAGCCGATGTATTAGTGTTTGATACAAAAAAAAGAATTTTTGTTGTAAAAAAACGCTGTTATACAGTAGCAATTTATGATTTTGTAAATTACAAAATCATCTTAAAAAAAGAAAATGAAGAACAAAGCACCATTCAATTTAAAGAGTTATTAAAAGGCACATGCCTCCCCTTTTCTGGTAATTGGTTCCACGCAGAACAAACCGATATGGGACTGTATTCAACTGAAACAGGTGCTTTTTATCTTCACAATAATGAAAAAAACACAATTCAGACTATAAAGAATAACTTTCACTCCAAAGAGCATGATACCGTCCCAATTACCGGTGACTGGCTAGGAAATGGTAAAAAATCTATCGGAATATTCAACCGTACAATCTCAACTTTTTTTATAAAAACAACAGCAAAAGAAGACACAGAAGATATCGTTTTTTCTTTCGGCTCAGAAGAATATGACTGTATTCCCCTCATAGGGGACTGGAATGGTGACGGAAAGGATACTATCGGTTTATATTTACCAAAACAAGGTGTGTTTTTTTTACATAACAGTCTTGATAAATGCCTAACAGCGGACATGAACTTTCATTTTGGCCCGCAGAATTCAAAATTTATACCCCTGGTAGGCGACTGGAATGGGGATGGAAAAGACACTATTGGATTGTACGATTCGGAACAAGGTCTATTTTTTCTACACAATAAAAATGAGGGAACCGATAAAATAGATTATTACTTTCATTTCGGGCCAGCTAATAAAAAACTTATTCCAGTAATAGGCGACTGGAAAGGTGAAGGAAAATCGGGAATAGGTCTTTACGATCCAGACAAATCTACTTTTTATCTTAGGCAAAACCTATCAGGTGGCCTAGCAGAAATAGAGGTTATATTTTCAAAAGAAACTGAAGAATACCTACCCTTTATAACAAGTTATATTGCATAATGATTTTAACTACTGAGCACTTATCGAAACTTAAGGCAAAGGGTTTGGATTTCTATGGCTCCAATCGGCCTATTGCCGATGACTTTTGTTTTGAGCCTCCCTGTTCAATTAAATTTACCATAATAGAACAAAGCTGTAGTTTAGGTGCTTTTAGTTATATTGTAAGCGGTTATTTATGTGGTGTTGCAATAGGTCGATATTGTTCATTTGGTGAAAATATACAAATAGGACGACAAAACCATCCTATGCACTGGCTATCTACAAGCCCATTTTTATACCTGAATAATAAAGATATTCTGGCTATTGATCCTAAATTTGATGAGAACATTCTAACTGAAGTACCCATCTACCCAGAACCAGCAACCCAGCTTAAGAAAACTATTATTAAAAATGATGTATGGGTAGGTCATGGGGCTATCATAAATGCAGGGATAACCATAGAAAACGGTGCTGTTATTGCAGCAGGCTCTGTTGTCACTAAAGATGTGCCTGCCTATGCGATTGTAGGGGGAAACCCTGCAAAATTGATTCGTTACAGGTTTTCAGCCGATGTAATCAAGGAATTACAAAAATATCAATGGTGGCAATATTCACCAGAACAAATAAAAAACCTACCATTACATGATATGAATTTAATTGCAGCTCAATTTGAGGAACTTACTTCAACAATGGTTACCCACACTTCAGAAACTATTTCCATACAAGATCTTTTGCTTAACCCAGATGCTAGTAAAAGTAACTAAATCTACAAGAACCGGTTATTTAGGAATTGCTAATAACCGACCTCATTAATGACTAACAGATAATGCAACAACAAAAAATGCAAAATAGTAAACAAGCGACTACTTTTTGCTTGCCTCGCGCACTAAGGTTTGCATGGTTAATAAGACAAGATGTCAGAAATGGTCGAGATATTGATGATATAGAGGCTCAAAAAGATTTTGTTCTCTGGTGGATGCTCTATGGAGAAAAAGAATATGCTGAAACAGATCCCTTACCTAATAGCATTAAAGCAAGCTTATTTAAACCATTAGAAAATTACCCACAACAAGGTTATTTTGGTATAGGTCGTTTATTACAGCATATCTATAAACTCAGGACTGATATTCAAGAACATTACGATATTAAAACATTAGAAGGTGTTATTGCTTTTAATCAGTGGTTTTATCTTTATGGAATAAAAGAACATAAACTTAGTCATCAATTAAGTACAGAAATAATTGATGCTTTAAATGAACCTTTTACTAATTTTTTAAATCCCGAAGAGAACTCAGAATTACCTAAACTATCAGTTTTAATGTTTTTTGTCTGGTCTGTACGAGAAGATATACATACTGTTTTTGACTTAAACACCAACGAAGGAAGAAATCAATTTTTAGGCTGGTTTTTTATACATGGTGTTTCTGACCTTGGACTAAAGTCTATACTTAATTTTTATTGGTTAGACTGGCTAAATGAAAACATAGCATTAGATAAAACTATCTCCCTTCCTCGCATAGCCCAGTTATTTTGGTTTTTTCGAGATGATGTCAATAAAGCATTTGATTTAAATACGAAAAAAGGACAGTTAAGTTTAGCTAACTGGACTCAGCAAGTATTAGAAACTGAGCCGTATCAGTGGATAAACCAGCTCTCAGAAGAAAAAAATAAGCTTTTAGGGGTCAATTTAATTGGCTTTGCTTTTGGTGAACTAGGGATTGGTGAAGATGTTCGTATGGCCGCCGCTGCATGCGAAAGTGCGGGTATTCCTTATACAGTTATCAACATATCACCAGGAAAAACAGTTCGGCAAAACGATAAAATATTAGCTGACTCTATTACAGACCATGTTAATCAATTAACCTATCAGACTAATATTTTTTGTTTAACGGGATTTGATACGGTTCATGTTTATTTAGAAAAAGGCCGTCAATTATTCGAAAACCGTTACAACATAGGCTGGTGGCCTTGGGAGTTACCGGTCTGGCCAGAACATTGGAATAATGCATTTGATTTAATTGATGAAGTTTGGGCAGCAACAACCTATACCCAGACAATGTATCAACAAGCAACTAACAAACCCGTCTCATTAATGCCACTAGCCGTTAGTATTGATAGAGTAGTCCCTGCAAGTCGTGAAGAATTTGGTTTACCTGACAATAAATTTCTATTTTTATACACCTTTGATTTCAATTCTTATTTGGATAGAAAGAACCCTCATGCTGTAGTCAAAGCATTTATCCAAGCCTTTTCAAAAGATAATACTGACGTTGGACTGGTACTAAAAACCATGAATAGCGATCCAGAAAACCCAAAATGGAAAGCATTCCAACAATTATGTAAAAAAGACAACCGTATTATTCTCTTAGAAAAAACCCTGGATCGTGAAAAAGTTTTAGCATTAATTAATATTTGTGATGCCTATATCTCATTGCATAGAGCCGAAGGTTTTGGACGCACACCCGCAGAAGCCATGTTACTAGGCAAACCCGTAATTACCACTGATTTTTCTGGAAACACAGATTTTGTTAATCAAAAAACTGGCTTTCCTGTTAAATGGAAAAAGAAAAAAGTAAAAGTAGGAGAGTACCCTTTCATTACTGAAAAAAGCAAAGTATATTGGGCAGAACCAAACATAGTCCATGCTGCAGAACAAATGCAAGCAGCTTTAAAATCAACCGAAAACAAAATGGCAAACAAACAAATAAAACAATTTGCCTTACAGAAATTCTCTGTCTCTCGTATTGGCAAGCTAATGAAACAAAGGTTAATAGAGGTAAAATAAAATGAATATTAAGTATATCTCCCTATTTTTATGTTTATCTCTAAGCTCGTGTTCTTTTTCAAATAAAGAAATCCGTCCAAATCAAGAAAGTGTAAAAACAGAAACTCAACCTCCTAAAATATCAAAGCGTAAAACAGTCATAGCCCCTAATAAGCTCGGCTGTATAAACCCCAACTTTATTAAACAAGTCACCCTCGGATATCAAGGATGGTTTTCTGCAAAAGGTGATGGAGTCAGCAATACCTGGAAACACTGGAGCCCATACAATACAGTTCCAGCACCTGGTAATATTACTTTTGAAATGTACCCCGATGTTTCAGAATATAACGCTTCAGACTTATTTCCCACAAAACTTGGAAAATTAGGGAATGGAAAACCCGCAAAGTTATTTTCATCAGCAAGAGATGGAGTTGTCAATCTCCATTTTAAATGGATGAAAGACTATCAGTTAGATGGTATAGCCTTACAACGATTTGCCAGCGAATTGAAGCATAAAAAAAACCTTAAGCATAATAACAAAGTCGCGCAACTGGTCAAAAAATATGCTGAAAAATATTGCCGTACATTCTATATCACCTATGACATATCAAGCAGCCCTATAAAAGATATCGTCTCACGAATAAAAAATGACTGGACAACAGTCATGGAAAAAAAATTAAATCTTATTGATTCACAACAATATGCTCGTTATAAGGGTAAGCCAGTCATCGGGTTATGGGGGTTTGGCTTAAATACACCGGCACATAATTTTTCTCAAAAACAAGCATTAGACTTAATTAAGTGGTTTAGGAAAAAAGGATTTTATGTCGTAGGCGGGGTACCTTACAATTGGCGACTAGGAAAACTAGATTCTAGAAAAAATTGGTTAAGTGTTTATAAACAATATGATATGGTATTGCCATGGTCAGTGGGTCGATACCGTGAAACAAAAGAACTATTACATCACTATGAATCTATTTGGCAACAAGACCTCGTGTTCAGTAAAAAAAATAACTTACAGATGAAGCGAGTTATTTTTCCTGGATTTGCTTGGTCAAATTGGCAAGAAAGCCCTCGTAATGTAATCCCCAGAAAAAAAGGCGACCTATTTTGGAAACAAGCTTATTTAACCAACCGTCTTGGTTTGGGAGCTTATATTGCCATGTTTGATGAATATGACGAAGGAACAGCCATAGCTAAAACAGCTAAAAACCGATCCATGAGGCCAGGCAATCAGTACTTTCTAACTCTATCAGAAGATGGGCATCAATTAAGTTCGGATTATTATTTACGTTTGTCAGAAAAAATCACTCAGATGATCCACGGAACTGAGAAATTTAATTTCACAATTCCCAGATTAATATCAGAATAGTTTTATGAAAAAAGAAATAAAAATATATATAGATTCAATTAATGAAGAACATATACAGGGCTGGTTTATTAATTCACCCGCACCAGAAAATAATAAAATTTTACTTTTTCTGGACAAAAAGTATAAAGCAGTAACATTAGCTAACAGTGAACGACAAGATGTAGCAGAAGCACATGGACAGCTTCTTTGTGGATTTTGTTTTGATATTAAAAAGTTTTCAACATTTAGACAGGTAGAATTAAAAACAGATAACAAAAAAACACTACTTTGCGTAACTGTTGAAAATAAGCAAGCAGGAAAGAAAAAACAATTCGTTAAGTTAATACCACCGCCTTATTCATCAAAACCCTATAAAAAACTTGAACAGCTTAAAATAGACTTAAGCAAGCAAATTAGTGGAAGTAATTGGTATTCTGCTGAACCAGCGGGGCGCTGGGGAGGACCAGAACTTGAAAGTACATTACAAATCCCAGCATTAGCCCCCGGAAAATATAGATTAGAACTGGATATTTCGAATAATTTTTGTGGATTAGACACTATGAAGGTTATGTTTAACCATAACCCTGTACAATTTTCAAATACGCAATATCAAGCTCCTGTTATTTTACAAGCTGAAGTACAAGCTGAAAAATTACTTTTTTGGGATCTAAGATTTAACTACTCAGAAACATGCCCACCAGAAGGTGAACTTGGCGCCGACCAGAGAAAGCTTGGTATTTACCTTAAATCAGTTTTGCTAACAAAAGTTTCCTCCTGAATTTCTAAAACACAAAAATCATGAAAACTCTAATTCTTTGTAGTAGCCCTGGAGTACCACTTGAACCAATAACAAAACTACTGGAACACGCAGGCCTTTCTAAAGGATTAAATAGCAAAAAGAAAGATCAAAGTTTTGAACAATGGCATGAACAGATTTTTGATGCCAATGGGCAAGATTGTTCAGGCTTGTTCATCAACCAACCATTAAAACCTGGGGGAAATTGGCAGAATAAAGCAGAGCGGTTGTTACATGCTAATATATCAAACAAACAATGGTATTGGTCTGCATCGAAAGCAGGGTGGCTATTAGATTTTTGGGAAGAACTAGAACCTCAACACCGGTTTGCGTTAATTTATTCTCCACCTCAATTTGGAATTTGCCAATCCTTATTGAAAGTATCAAAAAAAGATGCAAATTTAGAAACAATTATACAAAATTGGATTAATTACCATAAGGAACTTTTACGGTTTTATCACAGTCACAAAAAAAAATGTATTTTAGTAAATTATCAGCAATGTCTGGCTTATCCTAATAAATTTATTAAAATATGTAAGAAGAATTTATCATTTAGATTAAATAAAAAGACTTCATTTCAGAGTGATGCTTCAGCGAATAAAATGCAAAGCATTGAACAGCTACTCTTCCGCCTCACTGCGAAACACTATCCTAGAATAGATCTTTTGTTTCAAGAGTTAGAGGCATCTGCTACACCTTTAAGTAAGCAAGAAAAGAGTCAACCCGTGGTTAAGTGTGATTATAAAGAGCAATTAATTAACGCTTGGGAGAATTACCGAAACTTGAAGGCTGAACATAATGGAATAGTTCAATACAAACAACAAAATAAAGAATATGAAACAGAAAATGAATTGATGTTATTGCAACTGCATCAGGTTCAGGAAGAGCTTGAACATTATTTTTTAAAATATCAAGAACTGGACCAAAATTCTCAATCAACAGGCATCATTGCATTCATTGAACAAAAAATGCAGATTGATTTACCTATTCAGACACAGCTTATACAAGTAAAACAAGACTCGAATGGTTTACACATTGATCTAATTAATTTGCAATGGCAAGACCAAATTTGGCCGCAGTATCACTTGCAAATTATTCAGTCCAGTATCATTTATGATCAAACCAACCCAGCGACAATAAGACTACCTCAACAAGCAAACAATTTATTACCACTAAAAACTTGGCCACCGCAGACGGCGGATAAGTCAGGCGCGTACTGGGCGATTAATAGTGATTTATTGAAAAGCGAACTGACACATTCAAATTTTTACCCAGAAGATATTTCTTTTTTACATGCACTGCTTGAGCAATTACCTCAATGGTTGCAAATGTTGGAAAAAACCATACGAGTACAAAATGAACACTGGTTTGTATATTATCAAGTAATAGAAGAAATAAAACTTGTCCTTGATAGTGTTTTTAAGCTACAAGAAATGGCTTAGGTGAAACATTCTCAGCCTCTTGTGTCTATAGTAATGCCATCATTAAATCAGGCTGATTTTATAGAACAAGCAATTGATAGCGTGTTAAAGCAATCGTATAACAAAATAGAGCTAATTATTGCAGATGGACTGTCAACAGACGAGACAACAAGCCTTTTGCAGAAAAAACAGAAACAGGATTCCCGATTAAAATGGTTTTCTGAAAAAGACAGTGGTCCTGCTAATGCTATTAATAAAGCCTTGTCTCAAGTTAGAGGGAGTCTTATAGGCTGGTTAAATTCAGATGATTTATATACGCAAGATGCAATAGAGCGAGCAGTGAACGTATTACAGGATGATAGCAAGGTGATGGTTTATGGGCATGCTGAGCATATTGATGTCTATGGGAAAACAATTGACCTTTATCCCACGTTAGCACCCAATGTACCCTTAAAACAATTTTCTAACGGTTGCTTTATCTGTCAACCCACCGTATTTTTTAAACGCACAGTATTATTGCTACTAGGCCAACTAGATGAGGAATTAAAAACAGCATTTGATTTTGACTATTGGATGCGGATTTTTAGCCAATTCTCTGGGCGAATAGATTTTGTGGACGAAGTACAAGCACAATCAAGGTTACATGAAGACTGCATTACACATAAAATGAGACGTACCGTGGCATTAGAAGGGATGCAAGTTATTGCCCGACATTTGGGTTCAGCACCTGGGCATTGGTTGTTGACTTATAGGGATGAGCTATTAAATCAATCGCCTAACAACTGGGAATTTGATAATTTAAGAAATCATCTCGAATCATTTATAGACGAAAGCACTGATTATTTAACCAAGGATGAAGCCACGCAATTGAAAAATAATATTGCAAAAGATACGCATTTAGATAAACGCTACTTTTTTGATCCAAAGTAAAACCGTGCGCTTGCGATGGAAGAATTTAAATAAGGTGTTGTTAAAGTACAAAGTACGCTTCAATGTTGACGCTGGAAACAACATCACACTGTAATTTAAGGTGTGTGAGTGTCCCCTGACAATTAATGCCGTAAATCGTCCTAAAGATTTGGTTGATTATTTGGTTAAAAGAATGGAGTCTTTTATTAAACAGGCAAGTAAAATACAGTTACATGGAATTGGGGAATCAATGATAAGTTTGGCTTTTGGTCTATTTTAAAAAAACTGCCAGCACTCATTGAAAGCGAAGTAAATACAAACCTGACTATTTTAGATGAATATTTGTTAAAAAGTTTGCTCAAATCCCCTTTAAAAATAATAAATATTTCTTTAGATGCAGCAACACAAAAGACCTATTATAAAATACGTGGAGATGATTTTAATAAAGTTATAAAAAACATACAATTATTAATTGGGACACGTAATAAAAAATCATCTTATCCACTAATTTATATGAATATGACTCTTATGCGTTCAAAGATAGAAGAGGTAACTGACTTTATTGAACTGGCGACTAGTTTGGGTGCAGATATGTATTCTTGTGGCACCTTAATCGTTGGTTCGGTGAAGAAATGAAACGCTATATTATTAATCGTGGAAAATGGGTATTTGATTATGCTAAAGAAGGCTTATGGAATTACCCTTCTTTATCAAATGAGTACATTCTTCAAGCTCAGAAAAAAGCAGAAGAACTTAAAATAAAACTATATTTGCCTCAATCAAAAGATATTCGTTTAGATAAAAGCAAATTACAAAGCATAATGACTCCTTTCTCAGTTAACAATAAACCTAAATAGTTGTCAAAATATATTGATTATAAATGTAATAGAACAATGAATAATTACAGCCTAGCTAGATCAGCTTTTATGGTTCTTCCTGTTCTATTTCATCTAGTGAATTTAATATAGCTGTTTGCAGCTTTCCTAACAGAAAAAAGGGGGATTTATTTTAATAAACTCTGGCTCTTATTTTTCAAATAGAGAGGGCAAGCAGTCCAATTTTTTTAAAATAAAACCAACTAATATCAATCAGATAGCCGAACAATTTTTCAGAGAAAGATAAAACCATGACTACATTAGTTATTACGAGTGTAAACCCTTATGCAAAGTTAGTTTATCAAAAATCATGTTTTTTCAAGTGGAAGGAGCTTGGGCACTCTATAAAAACATTTAACTGTGAGGAGGAAAAAGAAATTTTGCTAAAGAATGGTTTTAATTCTAGTGATATTGTCAAATTATCACAAGGTGAAACTTCTAAAGAATTATTTGGTAAATCTGTCCCTAGAATATTGCCCGTACTAAAAAGAGCCAGTGACTATAAAAGTGACTACGTTATTCTAGTGAATTCTGATATATATCCCGCTTTGAATAAGTCAATATCATTTTTTTTATCGTCGTTGGCAAGTAATATAGCTTTAACTCGCAACGAATGTATCGACATATGTGAGATAAAATACACAAATTCTCTTCCTTATCGAGGTGGGGTAGATATATTTTTTTTTACAATTGATAGTTTAAGGCAAATAGAAAAAAACTTATCTCTCAAGCCTAGTACTGAAAGAATGACTTTTGGAATGCCAGGTTGGGATTTTTTCTTGGCACATGAAATGATTTGTTATTTTGGAGGAATTATAATGGATAGTGAAGTATTCTTCCATAAAACTCATTCGACCTCATACAAAGATAGTAAAGAAATGAAATTATACGCTACAGAAATGCTTAAATCTGGATTGTATCGAAGTGTGGAAAGTGGAGCACTAACAACAGAATTTGCAGAAAAAATAAAAACTTATTGTATAAAAAATACTAAATATTCTAAGCTGTTAAAACTCTTGTACTTTGCTCCACCGAACAAGAACAATGTTACATCTAAGCAAAGAATGTCAGAGACATTGATTGTTGAATCTAATTTCAATAAATTATTAAATGATTACAATATACGAGTCAATTACAATCAACAAAAAATTAAAAGTATTATTTATTCGCAGCTCAATAACCTAAGCTGGAAGGAAGCCTTGTTATGCTACAACAATTTTTTAAGTAAAACACCTTTTTTAAATGGGTATCTAATATTGGTATTATTACAACTTACGATAAAAGAACATATAGGAAACTATCAATTATCTACGACCTATCCCAAAAATAATCTTCACAATAAAGCTGTTCAACAAATTACAGTTAATAATTTAACTGAACAAGAAAAGCTGATGTATATTTTAAATCTTTTTTCAAGTGAGTTAATAGATGATTCAATTTTCAATAACAATCTATTCAAATATATTATATATTCTACAGACTCTCCTTATTCCCTTGAGTTATGTTCTGCAATTTATTCAATATGTCATAAAAGGTTAACAATTAATGTTTAATATTCGTAAACCCTATGAAAACTCTTCTGCTCTATCATGGGAGTCCGATAATCAATTAGAACTAATTGGGCAAAACTTTCCAACCGTTTCTATAGTTATTCCAATATTCAATTCAGGAAAGTTTTTAGAAAAAACTTTACGAAGCTTGCTTTGCAATGATTTAAACGGTGTTGAGCTAATTCTCATGGATGGTGGAAGCAAAGATAATACTATGGAAATAGTAGAACACTACAAAGATATATTCTCTTTTATTGAAAGCTCTCCAGATAAAGGTCAGTCAGATGCTATAAATAAAGGGTTTGAAAAAGCTAAAGGTGAAATACTTTACTGGTTAAATGGAGATGATATTATTCTACCTAATACTTTAAATAAGGTACGAAAATATTTCAAAAACCAGGTTGGGTGCAATGTTTTAGTTGGAAATGCTTTTATGACTGAGCTAGATTTTACTCCCTTAAACCATTTCGTTTTCTCTGCAGAGAAACTTAAATTCGATATTCTTCTTGATTATGCCAAAAATCACCTTATTCAGCCTAGCGTGTTTTTTAATCGACATGCATGGGAAAAGGCAGGGGATTTAAATATTGATGATCACTACGCAATGGATGCTGATTTATTTATAGGAATGGCGAAGCTGTTTAAATTTCACCATATAAATATTGATATAGCCTATAGCGTTTATCATAAAAACTGTAAGACTCGTGGCGCTAGGCCCGAATCAATCGTCGCTCTTGCACTGGTACAAGCAAAACATAATGGACTAAAAGAATCAGCCACTACATTACAAATTTTAATTGATTTATATCACCAGCTTGAAGAAAAAAAATCTTTAGGGAGTCATGCAAAAATCGAATTCTTAGAGGCTCGTCTTCGTACCGTTGAAAAGCAGACTAAAAAGAAAAAAGAATTGTTACTTGAAGTTGATATGGCACAACAAGCATGAAAATAGCAGTATTATCCAGTGCTTCAGGTGGTGGTGCAGGAATAGCAGCATATAGAATCTATGAAGCTTTATCAGCCATCGACGGAAATGTTGTTGATTTTTTTGATAGTGAAACGATTGGAAATATTGATCAGAAAATATCCCCACCTATATCCGCAACGAATAAAAAAATCACCAATACTCATTATACAATTGACTTCGCAACAGAAAATCGTCAATGGATAATTGACTTATTAAATTCATACGATATTGTTAATATCCAATGGTCAAGTTATTTAATATCACTTTCAGAAATATTAGAGTTGGCTCAACTAGGTAAAAAAATATTATTTACTTTACATGATTTTTATTACTTTACCGGTGGTTGTCATTACCCTGCTGGATGTTTAGGATATTTGAATAGTTGCATTGCATGTCCACAAGTAGATGAGCGTTTATGCAATCAGTTAACTGTCATTAAAACACTAAAATTAAAAAGAAAGTTGTTTTCATTTTCTAATGTTCATTTATCGGCACCTAGTGCATTTATTGTAGAATCAGCAATTCGAGCGAGAATCATACCTAAAAATCGTGCCCATATTCTTCGCAATGCTTACGAACCCATTCATGATTCAATAGCAAAACATACTAATACTAATACTAATTCCCTATTACTCATTGCAGACAGCTTTGATGAAGAGAGAAAAGGGCTACTGTTAGCAGTTAGAGCAATTAAAATTGCTGCTAAATCTTTGGCAATTAGCAAAAATGAATTAGAGATCCATCTTGTTGGTGGCTTAGACTTTGAAGTGCTCAAACTTTTTGAGGGTACAGGTGTAAAAATAATTACCCACGGACACATTAAAGAACATATTAAATTAGTAGGAATCTTTGAACAATGCCAATTTATTCTTAGCTGTTCATATGAAGATAACTGGCCAAATATTCTTGTTGAGTCCACAAGCTATGGTTGTATTCCAATTGTAGGTAAATGGCATGGTTGTGAAGAGTTTGTAAAAACTCTTTCGATAGGGTTGTTAGCAAAAGATTACTTACCCACAAGTTTTTCAGATGCTATTGTTGAGGCTAGTGCTATTCCATATGAGGAAAAAAAACGATTAGCAAGTAAAATTGCTAACAAAGTTCGAAAGTTGCATTCCTATATCTGTGCAGCTCGATCTTATTATGCTGTGTTACGTAAAATGCTAAACACTCTTGAATGTCCAAAAGATGAATATAGTGAGAAAAACGATAAAATATTTTCTAGCAACCATATATCAATAATAGTAAGGTTACAACATGAGCAATCGAAGATAGATGGAAAGAAGTATTATAAAACGCTAGTACGCTACCCTACACCTTTTGGTATTCAGGAGGGGAAAAACTTTAAAAAAATCAAAATAGATAGCTTAGACAATCTTTATAAGGAAATTCATGCTTATGAAAAAAAAGGATATGGTTTAAGTGCATTCTTGATTGATTGAATAATTTTTTAGGAAGATATTATAATTAAATGAATAAATTATTTTTAGACCTTAAGGTAGTAAGTTCGATACCTAATGCTTATTTAGAAAATACTACAGAGATAATGGGCTTTTCTGGAGCTAATATAGGAAATTTTGCTTTTAGACATGCATTAAGTTTGATGGCAGAAACAAGTGATTACAAAAGCGTAAATTATAGCGATTTTAATAAAATTGTTGATATCGAACAACCTGCTTCGGTTATCATATCATGTGCTAACTGGTTGTGTGCATCAGAGCAATATGAAACATCTAATGGCGTTCGTGCAGCAACATTTGAAAAACTAGATTGTCCTATAACAGTCTTTGGTTTAGGTGCACAAGCTTCAAGTGGGTCAGCTGAGTTAAAACTAGGGCCAAATACCATTAGGCTGGCAAAAGTTATAGCAGAAAAAAGCGTATCAATAAGTGTTAGAGATGAATTTACACATACTATACTAAATAAAATTGGTATTACAAATGTCGTGCAGACAGGTTGCCCATCAAATTTTATTAACCTAAACCCTGCTTTAGGACATGAAGTAATAAAAAAAGCAACAGGGTTAATTGAAACTGCTCAATCCTGGGCTGACTTACGAACTCATTTTAGTGAGTTTAGTGGTGGTCATAAGGCTTCAGGCAGCGTGTTAAAAAAAATTCTAGGATTACTAAATAGATCACCATCATTTTATGTCATTCAAAGCCCTGTATTGTTCCCCTTTTTACTAAAAGAAACAAAAATGATACCCAAAGGTTATATAGCCAATAAGCCAGAAAGTATAGAAAACATTGGTCAACTAGAAAGGTTGTTAAAAAGCAAATTACTACACTTTTCATCTATAGATGCCTGGCTGGATTTTGCTAGAACATGTGATTTATCGTTAGGAATGAGAATTCATGGCAATATGATTCCATTACAAGCGGGTGTTCCCTCAATGGTTATTGGTCATGACTCAAGAACATCAGGGCTTTCAAAATCTATGGGGATTCCTGTTATAACGCCAGAAAAGTTTATTACGTATTCTAATAATTCACCAGCAAGTTTTTTTGAGGAAATTGCTCTCAAAATGGAAGGTTATGATAAAAGGCGTTCCGAATTGGCTAAAATATTTGTTGATTATATAGAAGAAAATAACCTTGTAGCAACACAGAATATAAAAAAAATATATGAATAGTTGCCAAAACGAAAAAGTAATAGAAGTTTTTATGTATCTCATACAAAGTATGAAGGCCAGGGTCAGTATCTGTGACAATATTTAAATGTAGAAATATCACAAACAGTAAGCTTTTGATACTTTCGCTTTAATCATTGCTTAGGTGTGGTTTATTGTATGCCTAACAATACTTCTATTAGGTACTGAATTATTAATAAAAAGAGAAATGATTAATATATGTTAGTGGAAGTGATTTATGAATGACCTTATAGGTAGGGTAGGAAGTAAATAATGGTTAGTGTGTTCGCATTGGGTAGTTGCAGATTAATGTCCCCATTGAAAAAGTTACATAAAGAAAACCGCATACTGCTTACAAATTATGAGCAATCTTGGTATGCGCATAATACAAAAGAATTTTTGCAACGAATTTCATTCCTTAAAAATAAAGAAAATATACCAAATAAAATAAGACATTTGATATTAGATATAGACAGTTGCGAATATGCTTATGATGACTTTATTTCTTACTCTACCTTTCCAGATATTGGAATGTTTGAAATATCAACGAGAGTTATTAAGTATTATCAAAAATTTTGTTTGCATTCTACTTGTGTAGCAAAACAAAAATTTGACAATTATGATGATAAACTGATCGACTTCAAAGAATTAAAAAATGATATTTTTGAACTTAGAAGTTTATTTAAAAATTTAATTATTGTATGTAATGTTGAGTATAACGCTGATTTAATGTCATTAAATTATTATAGGAAGGAGTTAAATGATTTTTTAAATACTCTGTGTAGAGAATATGACAATATAAAAATTGTGAACCCAAACGATTTAATAAATAAAGATAATCCTAGCGTTGACTTAATTGACAATAATCACTTCAATGAAAGGTTTACTCAAACTATGGTTAATCATTATTTTAACATTTTACAATAAAGCCGTAAGCCGGATGAGTGAAGAATATTAAGGGCTGACCCCAATGTCATTAAGTTAAGGTATAAGTGACTGATTATGCTATAATAATA
>CAZZIX010000014.1:21709-24242 GCA_964654345.1 uncultured Methylomarinum sp. | reverse complement strand
AGATATAGCGAAATATATATTTTTAAGGGATAATAGAGAGATTTATTGTCTCGCAACCATCCCAACGCAATGAAACAAAAATTGGTATCTCTACTTCAGCAGTCTGTTGAAATACTTAAGTCAGAAGGGGTTTTGGATCAAAAAATTAATCCAAAAATCAATGTTGACCACACCCGTGACACTCTCCATGGAGATTTTTCTACCAATTTAGCAATGATATTAGCAAAACCTGCTGCTACTAACCCCAGACAATTAGCTGAAAAAATTATTTCAATATTTCCAGCAGACCCATTAGTATTCAAAATTGAAATAGCAGGACCAGGCTTTATTAATTTCTTTATTAATGCGGACGCTCAATTCCAGATAATAAAACAAATTCATGATGACGGAAGACAATTCGGGTTAAGTAATATTGGTACAAGAAAAAAAGTTCAAGTTGAATTTGTTTCTGCCAACCCAACGGGCCCATTACATGTCGGACATGGAAGAGGTGCAGCTTATGGATCAGCAATCGCTGACTTACTCACTGCCGTCGGTTTTGATGTTTCTAAGGAGTATTATGTAAATGATGCCGGACGCCAAATGGATATTTTGACAACCAGCGTTTGGTTACGTTATTTAGAAGAGTGTGGAGAAGTTGTCACCTTTCCACTCAATGGCTATCGTGGAGAGTATATTCGTGACATTGCTTTTACTCTGCATAAAAAAAGGGGTAATGAATACCGTAGACCCTCGGAGTTAGTTATAGAAAACATTCCCGTAGATGAAACTCAAGGCGGCGACAAAGAGAAACATATTGATGCTTTAATTGATAGAGCAAAAACATTATTAGGGTCATCGCTTTATGACGATGTATTCCAAGCGGGATTATCTGTCATTCTTGAAGATATAAAACAAGATTTAGAAGAATTTGGCGTCACGTTTGAGGAATGGTTTTCTGAAAAAATTCTCATGGAAAATGGCTCTATTAAGGAAGCCCTAAAACGACTGGATAATGCTGGTTATTTATATAAAAAGGAAGGAGCCACCTGGTTTTCATCCACTCAATTAGGGGATGATAAAGACCGCGTAGTGGTCAGAGAAAATGGCCAGACGACATACTTTGCCTCAGATATTGCATATCATATGAATAAACTTGATCGTGGCTTTGATCAGATTATCAATATTTGGGGAGCAGATCATCACGGCTATATCCCCAGGATAAGGGCTGCAATGCAAGCACTTGGAGCAGATGAATCAAAACTCAAGGTCTTACTGGTTCAATTTGCAGTATTATATCGAGGGACAGAAAAAGTTCCAATGTCTACTCGCTCTGGTGATTTTGTCACATTACGCCAATTACGAAGTGAAGTAGGTAAAGATGCAGCACGTTTTTTTTATGTGATGCGTAAATCTGATCAACATATGAATTTTGATCTAAAACTAGCGACTTCAAAAACTAACGAAAACCCTGTTTTTTATGTGCAATATGCACATGCCCGAGTATGTAGTGTTTTACGTCAATTAGACGAAAAAGGCTGGAAAAGAGATCTGCGGCTAGGAATGGACAATTTAAACCTGCTAGATGAAGAGTACGAAATGGCGATCATTACCACTTTATCAAAATATCCAGAAACCTTAGAACGAGCTGCATTACAATATGAGCCTCATTTATTGATACACTTTCTCAGGGAATTAGCTAATAATTTCCATACTTACTACAATGCGCATCAATTTTTGACAGAAGATGCTACACTTAGAAATGCAAGATTAAACCTGATTTGTGCCACAAAACAAATACTTGCTAACGGTTTAACACTTTTAAACATTAATACGCCTGAATCTATGTAATGGCCCGAGATTATAAGCACAGAGCTCACCAAACAAAAACAAAGCTCCAATATTCTTCAGTTTCTTGGTGGAAATGGGTACTAGTCATTCTTATACTCGGTCTTTTTGCCAGTTTTCTAATATTTTTAGGAAACTCGTCACCAGAAATAGAACAACAAAAAATAGCCTCTATTCCAAAAAAAGAAAAACCTAAAAAGGTTAAAGAATTAAATGAGCCTCAATTTAATTTTTACACAATACTTCCAGAAACAGAAATTGTAGTGCCTGATTATGAAATTGATACTCGTAGCAGAGAAGAACACTTTGGCAAAGGTAAACCCCTCAAATATCTGATACAAGCGGGTTCATTCAGACAATTTTCAACTGCTGACAAGTTAAGAGCTAACTTGGCATTAATGGGGATTGAGTCAAAAATCACAAAAGCAATAGTTGGTAATGTCACATGGAACAGAGTGGTCATGGGTCCTTACACTCAACCATCTAAAGTCTCCAACATTAAAAAAAGGCTGAGAAAAAAAGGTATTGACACCAGAGTAACTGAAATAAAAGGCTAGTACAGCAATCAGCAAATTTAACTAACAATGTGGAGGTCTCGATTCAAAAATATGATATTAACCTTTTATTCACTACTATCATCCGAGGTCATATCAGAAATTTCTTTTAACCGAGAAACCACTTTATAGTTAATTGTATCTTTAGGGTA
>CAZZIX010000014.1:16660-21609 GCA_964654345.1 uncultured Methylomarinum sp. | reverse complement strand
GGTATATTTGTTAAAGCAGAAATTAAACAACATAATTCAGCCAGAGAAGCACTGTCCCCATCAATATATCCATAAGACTGTTCCATCGCTATACTAGCGGATATTGCCAAAGGAAATTTTTGAGCATAACAATGCCCTAAATATCCGGTTAATATCATCACTCCTTTAGAATGGATTGCCTGTCCCAGTTCGGCTTCTCTTTCAATATCAACAATACCGCGAGACCCCGGGTAAACAGTGGCGGTAATTCGAGCAGGCGCGCCAAAACTACTTCCTCCAATCTCCATAACAGTTAAACCATTCACTTTACCTATAGCTTCTTTTTCGGTATCAATCAAAATCGTTCCGTCTATCATTTCCTCAAGAATTTCTTTAGCAATTCGCCCACTCCGTGATTCCTTTGCTAATAAAGCTAACTCAATTTGTGGTTTATCAATTTCTTTCATCCCTTCTTTTAAACAGATCAAATTAGCTTCACCAATAATTTCTAAAGAATCATTAATTCGTGCTGACAAACGATTTTGATGCTCCGAAAGTCGGCAGCTATGTTCAATTAATCGAGCTATTGCTGCCTTCGATAAAGGTAAAACACCAGAGTCTGCTGCCTGCTTAACCATTAAGGTAACAAATTGTTCAATCGAGTCACTAGTTAATTTAATATGGTTATCAAAATCAGCCAAAACCCTAAACATTTCATTAAATTCACTATCCATGTCCTCCAATAAATAATAAATATCTCTTGGGCCAACCAATATAACCTTAACGTTTAATGGAATCACTTCTGGCTTTAAAGTAATGGTATTTACACCAAACTCAGAATAAGGCGATTCTATTTCTATCTTTCCTGCTGTCAAAGCCCGTTTTAAGCCTTCCCAAACAAAAGGGTAGGTTAATATTTTTTCAGCATCCAGAATTAAATAACCACCATTCGCTCTATGCAATGAGCCGGAACATATACGACGATAAGACGTAATCAAAGCCCCTTGATCACTCATATATTCAATTCGCCCAAATAAATTTTGATAGGTTGGATGTGATTCATAAATAACTGGCGCACCTTTTCCCTGTTTAACATCAACTAAAACATTGGGCGTATATTGCTCTGTTAGTATCAAACGTTTGGTCGCATGATCTTTAATTTCTTGAGTACGAGAAGGCATTAAAAAATCTGTAATAGTATCTACCACATCTTTTTTTAATTCAGCTAAATAGCTTAATACATCATCAGTATTTTGATATTTGCAATTTAATTCTTCGAATAACGGGTCAATGGCTAAACCAATCGTATCAATATCTAGTTGTTTAGTTTCGTCTGCCATCGTTCTTCGCCATTGGGGCAGCTCAAGCAAAGCAGCACCCAAATAAGCCTCAAGCTCTTCAGTATGTTTATGAAATGCTTCTCTTTCCGTCTGAGGAAGCATTGTAAATTGGTCTTCATCCAATGCTTTATTATCATTAATGGGTAAAAAAGTGATGGTATCGCTTTCTCTATATAAAGCAACATTCATGGCTTCTGCCTTTTTATCGACTAGATCAATCGCTGCAGTATATTGCTGATTAAAGTGACGTTCTATCGTTGCTTTTTTTTGTTGATAAGTCGGGCTTTCAAAAGCCGCCGGAAAAGTAGCCAGCAAACTATCAATTAATTGCTCAATATCTTTTGTAAATAAATGTGCATCCCCCGCAGGAAACTCAATTGAAATAGGTTCTCGAGCATTCTCAAAATTATCAACATAAGCATAAGATGGCGGTGCATCTTGTTTCTCAGCAACACTTTGCAAATAGTCTGAAATCATAGACAATCGCCCAGTCCCAGGCTCACCCATCACAAAAATATTATAGCCTGGGTTTTTCATGGCAACACCAAATTCTAAGGCTGATTGTGCCCTCGATTGACCTAGAATAGTATTATGTTGTCTAGAAATTACTGGAATTTCAAAACTATCTAAATCAATATTTAGTTTTAAAAACTCTTTTGGAACCTTTACATGGTTTTTCATAAATTCAGACTGTTGTTACCGATAAGAATTGTAGATAAGGGGATAAATGGCAGATGTGTAACTACTGAAAATTGCTACCAGCACTAGAAAATCACCTAGCTTTTAAACATTTGGTTATTTTGAATGGGGTTCATCCGACATAGTAAGTATATGACTCATTTTTTTAGCTTTAGTCTTTAAATACTCTGCATTGTCATGGTGAATATCGGTTTCTATAGGAATACGCTGATCAACGTGTACACCTAATTCAATCAACTCTTCAATTTTTTTAGGGTTGTTGGTGATTAAAGAAATAGTCTTTACCGCTAAATCTTCTAGCATTAATGCAGCTAAATCATAAACCCTCTCATCTGCAAGATGGCCTAAATGAATATTTGCATCGACGGTATCCAGCCCCTCATCCTGAAGATTATAAGCTTGTAGTTTTTTTAATAACCCAATCCCACGCCCCTCTTGGCGTAAATAAATCAAGATACCGTAACCTGCTTTATTTATTAGATCTAATGCCATATCTAGCTGTTCACCGCAATCACATCTACGCGAACCTAAAACATCGCCCGTAAAACATTCGGAATGAATCCGAACAGGAACGCTGGTTTTGTTAGCCACATCTCCCTTTACAAAGGCAATATGCTCCTTTTCATCAAGACTATTACTGTAATAATGCAAGGTAAATTCACCATGTGCAGTTGGTATTCGTGCCTGAACTATATTTTTTAATTTTGCTTTCACTGTTTAGCTATACTCTTTAATATCCATTTATATTAACCCTAAAATAATTACTTTATTGCCTGAATCAGTTTGACCATATCACTACTCGCAGGATCTAAAACCACCTTTTCAAAGCCACAAGACTGGATGCTTTTTACAGTTTGTCTATTAATATTTGCACCAAAAACCAAGACAACCAATGGATTCAATATCTTCATCATCATTGCTTTTACAGGGCTAGAACTCAGCACATGCTCTAATAATAAAACCTGCCCCCCTGGCTTACAAACTCTATATAGTTCCTGCAAACCTTTAATTGGCTTGGGAACTGAACAAAAAACAAACGTTGCTATCACTGTATCAAAACTATTATCTGCATAGCATAAAGACTGAACATCCATCAGCACTATTTCTACGGATATTCCATTACGATGCCGTTTACTTCTGGCCTGCTTCAACATATCTTGGCTAAAATCAAGTGCTGTGACCTGGGTATCAGGAGGATAAAAAGGAAAGTTTTTACCCGTTCCAACGCCAACTTCTAATATATGTTCTCCTTGAGCCTTACTCCATAAAAGTTCTCGCTTTTTCTTTAGAAAAATTCTTTCTAAAAAACCTTCCAGACCATCAAAATAAGGTGCGATCCGATTATATTTTTTTTTTATTTTTTCACTCTCGTCTTGCATTTTAACCTTCTCTTCTACCGTTCTAACTGTTGAACCTCATCAAGAAACTATATGGTAAAGTCCATAAATAGAGTAACAAATAATCCTGTCTTCTTTTCATTAAGCCTTTTCAAGCCAGTAACACCACCAAAAAAATAAATTAGTGTTTTCTTATATTTGTAGTTACAATTATACTCTCTGCAACCAGCTCTATAGAAAGTTTTACAGCATGCGTTCTTCAACCACTAAATTACTGATCATTTTATTGGCCTTGCTACAGCTTGTAGCACCACTCACACATGCCCATTCCCATGGAGAATCATCTGAAAAGGGACTTCATATCCCCGGATTAGAATATTTGACTGCGGATAAAGACTCCTCAGATTTTTTGTCAATAGATCACCTATTAATTTCTGAATGTACAGTAATTAGTGTTGGGGCTGTCATTAAACAAAACAAGGTATTATCTGATCCCACATTAAATTTTTATTTACCTGAAAAAGGCCTGTCAGTTAATTTTGTTTTCAAAGGTACATCAATTGTTATTGATTATCCTAAGCCTAAACCTATCTCGACTGCTCACTACACTCTACTGCCTTCTCGCGCCTCTCCCACAGCAACAAACTAGTTTTAATCAACCAGGCCTCTTGTAACTCCGAAATATTTCACTTAGATTCTAAAAAAAGTTGATTACAATGGTTTGTCAGGTGCTGATTCAATTGGCACTATCCTTATGTGTCACGCTTAATAAAATAATTTGTACATCTGTAAATTAAAATTTTAATCTGTTTAAAGCAGATTGAATATTTAAGTTGTCAAACGAAAGTTACGACCCCATAAAAAAATATTAATTTGTAGTGAGATACCACTTATTTTTATATTTACAAACAACCTACCTAAACTGGAGCGTCACCATGTCTAACTTTAGACATATTAAAAGGTTATTTTTTTTAATACTGTTAACAGCATCTCATTGCTACGCTCATGATGATGCAATCGTTGAACATCACGATTATATTCAAACTGATAAAAGTCTAACCCTGTCTCAGATCATTAGCTTAACATTAGAAAAATTTCCTGACCAAATACTAAACTCGGCTCGCCAACAAGAAGCTATTGCTTTGCAACAAAGAGGGAATAGTTGGCTAGCGGGTGCTCCTAATATCGCGATGCGCTATCAAGATGATTTACCTGGTGATGATATTGGCTCCAGAGAAATTGAAGCAGAATTAAAATTGCCTTTATGGAATTGGGGGCAACGCTCCGCTGGACAAAAAGTTGCCGAAGAAGCTCAGTTATCTGCAAAAGAGCAATCATCTATTATAAAACTGAATGTTGCTGGACTAGTTAGAGCCGCTTTATGGGATATAGAATTGGAAAATATTCGCTATCAACAAGCCAGATCTAATCAAAATATATCACAACAACTCCTCAATAAAATCAAACGCAGAGTAGAATTAGGCGACTTACCTCGCACTGATTTATTGCTTGCTAAAAGTGACCACTTGGCTAAACGTTCATTGTTGACTAAAGCTGAAGCTGAACTGATGCATGCTCGCAAAAGTTATCTCAG
>CAZZIX010000014.1:3197-16560 GCA_964654345.1 uncultured Methylomarinum sp. | reverse complement strand
CATTGTTGACTAAAGCTGAAGCTGAACTGATGCATGCTCGCAAAAGTTATCTCAGCTTAACCCAAATGAGCACAATTCCAGCCTCCTTTAAAGAAGAATTGAGTCCTATTATTGAAATTTCTGCTAATCACCCTAAGTTAGCGGCTATGAATGCAGTTGTTAGACGTAAACAAGCAGAGCTTAAGTGGGTAAAATCTGCTGGCTCAGGTCAGAGTAGTTTTATCTTAGGCGGAAGAAGTGAAAAGGGTGATGAGAATGCGGATGATATTGAGAGCATGAGTGTGGAGTTCTCTATTCCATTTGGGGGTAGCGCGCATCTTGCACCTAAAATTGCCTCAGCGAATCTTGAACTAACTGAAGCCTATGCAAAAAGAGCCCACCTTTTCCGAGATTTAGAAAAGCAACACCATGAAGCCAAACATACTTTAGAAGTTAGCAGAACAGAACTAAAGCTTGCTAATAAACTCAAACAAATATCTGAATCCCTTTTAAAAATGACACGTTTAAGTTTTTCAGCAGGCGAAACTAATTTAATAGATTTATTAAAAATCCAGGCTAAATCTCTTGACTCTATTCGTCTAGCAAAAGAGCAAGAAATAATGCTACAAAAAAATATTGCGCTATACAACCAGGCGGTAGGAGTACAACCATGAAAAAAACGTTACTAATATTACTTTTTTTAGCCTGTAACACTGCCCATGCTAATGAAAATAAAGTGAGCTTAACCCTTGTCCAGCTTTATAACCTAGGGGTAAAAATAGATAAACTTAAATCAATTCAAGATATTCCACTGCTTAATGCACCTGCAAAAGTGGTTATTCCTCCTAGTCAGGAATACATTGTGAGTACGGCACAAGCCGGCTTAATTAGCAAACTTAATGTGGCCATTGGCGATGAGGTGGAAAAAAACCAAATTCTGGCATTAATTAAAAGCCCAGAGTTATTGTCACTGCAACGCCAATACCTTAAATCTCACAATGAAAAAAAACTCGCTTGGACTAGTTATCAGCGGAATGAAAAACTGCTAAAAGAAGGCATAATTTCTGATCGCCGTTGGCAGGAAAACCGTCATCAATACTATGCTTATGTTTCAGCAGAAAATGAAGCAAAACAGCTATTGGAAATTGTGGGCATGTCTGCAAAAGAGATTAAAAAACTAGCCTCTACTCGAAAACTGAGTAGTGAATTAACCGTACGCTCACCTATTAAAGGTGTCATTTTAGACCGCATGAGTATTGCTGGCGAAAGACTTGATATTCTTGCCCCAATCTATAAAATCGCCAATCTAGACCAACTTTGGCTAGAAATTAACATCCCTCAAGAACAACTAGCTACCATCAAAATTTCAGACAAAGTTAAAATAGAAAACACAACAATAAGTGGAACAATCAGCTTATTAGGGCAAAGTGTTAATCCACAAACTCAAACCGTCCTTGCCAGAGCCATTATTACTGAAAAAAAACCATCGCTTAGAGCCGGACAAAACGTCAACATACAAATCATTCAAACAAGTAACAAACCAACTTTTAGCGTCCCTCACGCGGCTATCGCTCAAAGTGAAGGGCAAGCCTATCTCTTTATTCGTAATAACGAGGGATTTACTGTCAGCCCTGTTGAAATTATTGGCAAACAAAAACAAAATTCAATTATTACCGGAACCCGTGCATTAAAAGAAAATATAGAAATTGCCATCCGTGGAGCGGTCGCTCTTAAAGCCAGTTGGTTAGGTTTAGGAGGCGATGAATAATGTCAAACCTAATCCGCTTTGCCCTGTCTCAGCGAATACTTATTGTGTTAATGATTTTTCTATTATTCGGTGCAGGTTATTACTCAATTAAGCAGATTCCTATTGATGCCTTTCCAGAGGTATCACCCACTCAGGTAAAAGTGATTGTTAAAGCTAATGGCATGACTCCCGAGGAAGTTGAAGTTGGCATTACAGCACCCATTGAAGTTGAATTATTGGGTATCCCTAAACAAACCATGCTTCGCTCAATCGCTAAATATGCAATCACTGATATTACTATTGATTTTGAAGAGGGAACAGATATTTTTTGGGCTCGCCAGCAAGTCGCTGAAAGACTTAATTCAATATGGGGGGACTTACCAGAAGGGATTGAAGGTGGTATAGCACCCATGACCACACCATTAGGTGAAATGTTTATGTTCGCTATTGAAGGCGGTGATTTAACCCTAATGGAACGCCGTAGCTTGCTAGATTGGGTTATTCGTCCTGCATTACGAACTGTTTCCGGTGTTGCCGATGTAAATGCACTGGGTGGTTTAGTTCGTAGTTTTGAGGTATCCCCAAATAATACACGCATGTCTGCTCGAAATATTAGTATCAACCAACTGATTGCTGCGCTTAAGTCCAACAACAGAAATGATGGCGCAGGTCGATTAACAGAAGGTGAAGAAGCTTTAATTGTACGTGCAGAAGGTAGAATAAAGACTTTAGACGATGTGCGTTCTATTGTCGTAGACTCAAGACAAGGTTCTCCAATTTTTGTCAGTGATGTTGCAGATATTAGAATAGGTTCTTTAACACGTTACGGTGCTGTAACTAAAGATGGTAAAGGCGAAGCTGTCACTGGCTTAGTATTAAGTTTACGGGGGGCAAATGCTAGACAAACCATTATCGATATAGAAAAAAAACTAGCAGAAATCAGTCCGGGCTTTCCTGAAGGTGTAGAAATCAATGTTTTTTACAATAGGGGAACATTAATTGATAAGGCAGTCAGCACTGTCTCCAATGCATTAATACAAGCCATTGTATTGGTGGTTATTCTACTGATTTTATTTTTAGGTAATTTTAGAGCTGCTCTAACAGTTGCTCTTTCACTACCGATGGCCGCAATGGTGACTTTTATTCTTATGAAAAGTATAGATATGTCCGCCAATTTAATGAGTCTGGGCGGGTTAGTCATCGCCATTGGCATGTTAGTCGATAGCGCCATTGTGGTTGTAGAAAATATAACCACTCATTTATCGGACAAAGAAAAATCGCAAAGACTACCCAGATTACATATCATTTATAGAGCAACTAAAGAAGTTGCACTCCCTGTTACATCAGGTACTTTAATTATCATCATCGTATTTTTACCGTTACTCACCCTGCAAGGCTTAGAAGGTAAATTATTTACACCTGTTGCCCTCACCATTGTTTTTGCATTAGGTGGGGCTTTATTATTAGCATTTACAGCCATCCCTGTGCTCTCTTCCTGGCTATTGAAACAGATTTCAGATAAAGAACCTTGGCTTCCCAGGCAATTACAAAAACTATATCAACCTCTTCTACTCTGGAGTTTAAGCAATATTAAAATAGTCTTTACTGTTGCCGCTGGACTATTAGTTATGACAGGAATTATCTTCACTCAACTAGGCAGCACCTTTATGCCAACATTAGATGAAGGAGATATTGTCTTACAGGTAGAAAAATTACCTTCAATTACATTAGCACAAACGATTGAACTAGATACTCAGGTACAAAAAAACCTGCTAAAAAATATTCCCGAAATTACCAATATCATTTCAAGAGTGGGAACAGATGAATTAGGCTTAGACCCAATGAGCCTTAATGATACCGATGCTTTTTTGGTTTTAAAGCCGAAAGATCAATGGCGTATGAAAAATAAGAATGAGTTAATAGAAGAAATTCGTACTGTCATGGCTCAAACCCCGGGTCTTGCTTTTGGGTTTACTCAACCTATTGATATGCGTGTTTCAGAAATGCTGACAGGCTCCCGGGGTGATGTCGCTGTAAAATTATTTGGTTCCGATCTTAACTTATTAAATTCTAAAGCCAAAGAAATTGAGGCTGTGCTTAAAACAATAAAAGGTGCAAGTGATGTTTTTGCCAGTGAAAATGAAGGTATGCAGTTTTTGCAGCTAACAATAGACCGTCAAGCAGCAGGTCGTTTAGGACTCAATAGTGATGATATTGAAACTATATTACGTGCCCAAATCGAAGGACTTAACATCGGCATCATTCAAGAAGGCATGACCCGTACCCCTCTAGTTATAAAAGGTTCAAGTGATATTTCCAGGTTTGAAACCCTGCAAATCACATTACCAGAAGGAGGGCATGTACCGATTACGGCTATTACCAAGTTAAAACGTGTAGAAGGTGTTGTTTCCATTGACAGAGAAAGAGGGCAGCGTTTTGTCGTCATTCAAAGTAATGTAGAAGGACGTGATTTAGTTGGGTTTGTTGATGAGGCACGTCAAGTTATTGCTGAAAAAGTAAAACTGCCTACAGGTTATTATGTTGAATTTGGCGGGGAATTTGAAAACCAGCAACGTGCCTCCTCACGTTTGGCATTAGTCGTTCCAATTTCATTAATTCTGATTTTTTTATTATTGTTTTCAACCTTTTCTTCCGTCAGACAAGCAAGTTTAATTCTATCTAATATCCCTTTAGCCATGGTAGGCGGTGTTTTTGCTTTATGGGTTTCGGGAGAATATTTATCAGTTCCCGCATCTGTTGGTTTTATCGCCTTGCTTGGGATTGCAGTATTAAACGGAGTGGTTATGGTCAGTTACTTTAACCAACTCCGTGCAACAGGCATGGATTTAGCTCAAGTTGTTATTATCGGATCAACGCGTCGCTTACGCCCGGTATTAATGACTGCAACAACTGCGGCTTTTGGCTTAATGCCGTTATTAATTGCAACAGGGCCAGGATCTGAAATTCAACGTCCTTTAGCTATTGTTGTTATCGGTGGACTGGTTTCTTCAACATTTTTAACACTAATTCTACTACCGATACTCTATCAATTGTTTAGTGATAAAAGTCATCAGGAGATAAACAATGCAAAATGAAGAGTTTATATTTACCCTAAATGCCCCTACTAGCCTTGAAGAAGCGATTGTTGATTGCTTATTAACATTTGAGGCAGAGCAAGGTTTTAGTAGCGTTCCCGTCAATGCACATGATCACAAAAATGATGGCCTGTCTCTAGCAGAACAGGTGACTGGCAGACAACAAAAAATACGATTTCAAATGACTCTAGAAAAACAAAATTTAACTACACTAATTAATCGCTTAAAAACTGATTTTTCAGGTTCTGGTATCAGTTATTGGGTTACGCCTATAGTTGATAAAGGATTTATATAAAACTCTGACATAAATTATTGTTTTCTATTAAAATGCTAACTTCCTCTCATTCTAATTAAAAGGAATATGTTATGTCGGTAGAAACCAGATTTTCAGAAGAAGAGCAATTATTATTAACGAACACACCATCGCTCATTGGATCAGCTATGGCCTTTGCTGAAGGCAGTGGATTAGGAACAATCAAAGAATTATTTGCCAACGCTAAAACATTTATTGGCGGTGCTAAAAGCTTTCCAGATAATGAAATTATTGTTGGTATTTTACCTAATCTGGAAGATAGAAAAGAAGCGATGGCAAAAGCAAAAGATTTTCGTGAAAAATCAATGGCTAGGTTAAAAGAGAAAGGCATAGACTCACACGAAAAACTACAACAACAATTATTGACTGATTGCGAAGCAGTTTCCGCCTTATTAAGCGAAAAAGCAACAGAAGCTGAGGCAAGTGAGTATAAAGAATGGGCAATGTCTGTCGCAGAAAATGTGGCAAAAGCAGCCAAAGAAGGCGGTTTTCTTGGTATAGGTGGGGTAAGGATAAGTGACGGTGAAAAATTAGTTTTTAATGATATCGCCCAAGCGCTGGGGACATCTTCACAATTAAGCTAACTATTCCCTATTAGTTATAGGAAAGAGGATTAGAACATCCTTTTTCCGCCTAAGCTGCAATATGGTATTGTATCTGCCTATTAATAGACAACATCATTATATTTAAAAATTAATATGGGTATAAAAGCAGATAAGTGGATACGTCGAATGGCACAAGAAAAAAGAATGATTGAGCCTTTTGAAGCCGGGCAGGTACGAGAATCAAAATCTGCTCAAGAAAGAATTATCTCTTATGGAACATCTAGCTATGGTTATGATGTCAGGTGTGCCGATGAGTTTAAAATCTTCACCAATATCAACTCTGCCATTGTTGATCCCAAAAACTTTTCCGATGAAAGCTTTGTTGATATAAAATCAGACGTTTGTATAATCCCTCCCAATTCCTTTGCATTAGCCCGTACCGTTGAATATTTCCGTATACCTCGCGATGTTTTAACCATTTGCTTAGGCAAATCAACTTATGCTCGATGTGGAATTATTGTCAATGTCACTCCTTTAGAGCCTGAATGGGAAGGTCATGTTACTTTGGAATTTTCCAATTCAACACCCCTGCCAGCAAAAATTTATGCGAATGAAGGTGTTGCTCAAATGTTATTTTTTACCGGTGATGAGGTGTGTGAAACCTCTTATAAGGACAGAAAAGGGAAATATCAGGGACAACAAGGCGTGACTTTACCTAAAGCCTAAAAAACCTATTTAAGAATCCTTAATGTAACTTATTATTTTTAACAAACAAAGCCTCCGGTATTATTGTTGGAGGCATCTGCACAAAAAAACCTTTATCGTTCAAACTAGCCAGAACCTTATTGACATCTTCTCTGGCTAGTTTTAGATCTACTAATAGTTCTAAATCCATAACAAACTCTAAACGACCAAAACTATTTAACAAGGTTTCAGGAATTTTGGAAAAATCATCTTTTTTTTCAACATATAAATAAAGCTCAGATTTTTTAAGGCTTTTATAAATAAAACATTGCATTACAATACTCCCTATCTTTATATCCTGACTATTCTATACTCTTCTCCCATGGAAAACACACCCCTTAAATCAGAAAATTTCTTTAAAACTGCCTGCTATTTTGAAAGCGCGCTTATTTTAGTAGCTATTGTTTTAGGATGGATTGCAGACATAAATCCATTTGAAACTATACATTTTTCAGAAAATGCTGTGCTTTATGGTTTTTTTGGAACCGTCCCCTTATACCTTATTTTTATGGCTATGGAACATATGCCTTATGACTCTATCCAAAAAATTAGGCAGATTTTAATTGATACGATTGGGGCAAGTATGAATAAACAGAATTGGGCTGATTTATTTATATTGGCTGCTATTGCAGGTGTAGCAGAAGAAGTTTTATTCCGCGGTGTCATTCAGCCATGGATGGAAAATTCATGGGGAATGAATCCAGGACTAATTATTAGTAGCATGTTGTTTGGACTGATTCATGCGGTCACCCCTCTCTACGCTATTCTTGCAACAGTAATCAGTATTTACCTTGGATTATCTTTAGATTACGGTGGAGAACGAAATTTGTTAACACCTATCGTAATTCATGCCCTCTATGATTTTTTAGCCTTTATTGCAATTATGAAATCTTACCGCGACAAACTCAATTAATCCAATCCTAAATATAAATATCAAAATGTCAAACCATAAAACTAAAGTTAATGAATTAACGTCTCATTGGGTTTTACTGAGTATTTTTCTAGGGATGTTAATAATTACTAATCTAGCTTGCCATATTGTGGGTTCAAAGATACAAGTCGGCATGGATGAAGAACAGCGTATTTTCATAAGAACTATTTTTTATATCATTGCTCTTATTTTATTCCCATTAGCTAATTTAGTTAGACATATCTTACTAAGGCTAAACCAAACTATGCCTGGAAATAATCCCGCCAAAAATCGTTATTTTATGACTATTGTTGTTACTCTCACCATGGTAGAAATTGTAGGTTTTTTTGGGTTAATTATGTTTATATTTGGTGATGGATTTAATACTCTTTATATTTTTAGCACTCTCGCTTTATTAGGCATTTTTTTACATCGACCTAAAAAACTAGAATATCTCCAAATAATTGATGCAATAAGTTTAAAATAGGGTTATTCAACATTAATCACTTCAAAATCATGGGTAATATCAACAGATTTCCCTAACATAATGGAAGCAGAACAATATTTTTCGGCAGAAAGCTTGACTGCTCTCTCAACAACAGAATTTTTCAACTGTTTACCGGTAATTTTAAAGTGCAAATGAATTTTGCTAAACACACTTGGAACAGTATCAACACGCTCTGCTGTTAATTTTACAACACAATCAAGCACTTCATGCCGCCCTTTTTGTAAAATATCCATTACGTCAAATGAAGAACACCCACCAACACCTAACAAAATCATTTCCATAGGACGCACCCCTATGTTACGACCCCCATGCTCTGGAGAGCCATCCATCACAACTGAATGCCCGCTACCACTTTCACCTAAAAATGCTCTTTCGCTAACCCACTGAACCTTTGCTTCCATATTTTTATTCTCTAATTAAATAAATGACCTATAATTCTACAGTGTAGATATAGATTAAATTGATTTTTATCGAAAAAACTATACTGTACACTTAAATATCTTTATCAGTGAAACAAGGTATCATGACATTAATTACCCCAAGCAACATCAATCAAGAAGCCTTAAACGCTTTTTTACATCTTTGCCATACTAGAGCATACCCAGCAAAAACAACAGTCATTCGTCCTGGTGACCAAGGTGATAAACTATTATTTATTGTTGAAGGCTCTGTAAGTATTAGCGTGAATGATGAAGATGGACATGAGTTGATTTTAGCTTATTTAAACAAGAATGATTTTATTGGTGACATTGGTGTCTTTAAAGGCCCAGAAATTAGAAATGTAACAGTAAAATCCAGAACCCGATGCCAATTTGCTGAAATAACCTACGAAAGGTTTAAGCACGCCTTAAAACATGAATTAAGAGACCATGCCACAGATATTCTATTTATGCTTGGTGAGCACCTTTCTACACGTTTATTAATTACTAGCCGTAAATACCGAAACCTCGCCTTTATGGATGTTGAGGGTCGTATTGCTCATACATTATTAGAATTATGTAAGGAACCCGATGCAATTACCCATCCTGACGGTATGCAACTCAGTATTACTCGTCAAGAAATAGGCCGTATTGTGGGTTGTTCAAGAGAAATGGCTGGAAGAGTTCTTAAAGAGCTGGCTGAAAAAAAATTAATCACAGCTCATGGCAAAACCATTGTGGTATTTGGAACACGTTAGAGTTTAAATCGCTTCACTCTAATTTACCATGAAAAACATCCTGGTCGTCTTTACAGGGGGTACAATTGGGTCTATAGCATCTAATAACATAATTAATATTGATAATAAACAAAGTTATAATTTATTAAATTTGTTTAAAAAATCTTATCCTGACTCAGCTAATCTGAATTTTAAAACTATTCAGCCGATTCAACTTTTAAGTGAAAACCTGTTTCCTTCCGTTTGGGAAGTAATAATAAAAGCAATTGAATCTGAATATACAGGTAATTTAGATGGTATTGTCGTTACCCATGGCACAGATACTCTAGCGTTTACTGCTTCTGCGTTAAGTTTATATTTTCATTCTATTAAGATCCCTCTGCTTTTGGTCTCAAGTGACTACCCTTTAGAACATCCTAAAGCCAACGGCTTAATAAATTTCAACTGTGCAGTAGAATTTATTAAACAAAGACCTGCACCGGGAGTTTTTGTTCCCTATAAAAACCAAAATGCAACCACTCAGGTACACTTAGGCGCACGCATTGCATCCTGCCTACAACTAAGTGGAAATTTTATCAGTGTTCAATCTAAAGCTTTTTTACGCTTTAGTGATAACATCTTCTATCAAACTAACACAATAGCTTCTACTAAAGACCAAATCAAGCAACTAGCGCCAACTTTCTCTTCCCGTATTTTACTAATCAAACCTTATCCTGGACTGGATTATACACATTTTAATTTAGACCAAGTTGATGTAGTACTCCATGACTTATTCCATTCTGGTACCGCTTGCTCCACAACTGAGTGGGGAGAAAGCTATTCTTTAGTTAAGTTCATAAAAAAATGTCGTCAAATAAATATACCTGTGTACATGGCACCCGCTATCAAATCCCAAGAGGCTTATGATAGTACGAAAACATTGCTTAAGCATGGGGCTAAAATGATTTGGAATATATCTTTAGAATCAGCCTATACCAAGCTATCTCTAGCTTATGGAAATTTCACCCATCCTGATTCCATCAATCAATTTTTAGAAAAAAATATTGCTTTTGAGCGTATAGAAACCTAAAGTTAAGGTACTGAATCCCTCTTTCATAAAGCGAAAAGCGAAATTGGAAAACTACTCTATGAATTTTGAATCACAATATTAGGAAACTTACTACTGTAGTCTTTCCCTTTTAACGCCAATTTAGCAGCCATTTTCCTGGCAATGGACTTATAGATTTCTGTGACCCTAGATTCTGGCTCAGCAATTACAGTTGGTTTTCCCGTATCAGCAAATTTTCGAATATTAATATCCAGAGGCAATGAACCCAGTAGATCTATATTATTTTTTTCAGCCATTGCCTCACCCCCACCTGCACCAAAAATAGCCTCTTCATGACCACAATTGCTACAAACATGCATACTCATATTTTCCACTATTCCCAGCACAGGGACATTGACCTTATTAAACATACCTAACCCACGCTGAGCATCTATCAAAGCTATGTCTTGAGGCGTTGTCACAATAATAGCCCCACTGACGGGGATCTGTTGCGATAAAGTTAATTGAATATCTCCCGTTCCAGGCGGCAAGTCCACAATCATATAATCAACATTATCCCACTTTGTATCATTTAATAATTGCTGTAAAGCATTAGTCACCATAGGACCCCGCCAAATCATAGGTTGATCTTCTTCTATCAAATACCCTATAGAGATAGTCTGTAAACCATAAGCTATTTTAGGTAGCATCGTCTTGCCATCTTCACTGGCCGGATATCCAGAAAGATTCAACATTTTTGGGATACTTGGACCATAAATATCAGCATCAAGAATGGCTACATTAGCTCCTTCAGCGGCTAATGCCAGCGCTAAATTTACTGAAGTAGTTGACTTTCCAACACCACCCTTTCCTGAAGCGACTGCAATAATATTTTTCACATTGGGCAATACTTTTAAGGACTGCTGAACAGCATGAGAAACAATATTTACAGTAACTTCTACTGAAATGTTTCCAACACCTGATAATTCTTGTAATTTTTTTTCAATGGCGGTTTGTATTTCTAGCAGATAACTTTTAGCAGGGTAGCCTAACTCAACAACTACCTTAACATCAGCATTTTCTATACTGATTTTTTTAACAGACTTTGCAGAAACTAAATCAGTCTCAACATTTGGATCAATAAAAGACTTAAGCAAATTTTCCACATCTGCTTCAGTAATGTTTGTCATACAAAACTCCAATTAGATAAAATAAATAACCTATCATTTCACTCAGGATATAGCGTGCACTTACCTACTGTCAAGGACTCTAATAGCCTATCCTTTACAGAACTAAAACTGATCATAAAAAAAGAGTGCCACTGTGCGCTTTTCTCGTTAATAAATATTCAACCAAAATATCATAATTTGGGTTTACGGATCATTACCCTTCAAATTTAATGGATATACCCTCTGCCATTTCAATAGTTTAAAAAAAATAACCAAAAACCCAAGAAATATTATTGTTCATTTATAGCCAAGAATGTTATAAAGCAGGATTAACAAACAGTTTCAAACTTTTCATTCGCTGACAGTTATCGTTTATGAACCAGAGTGAATCATTAAATTTAAAGCAGATCTTATCAAACCGCCGTAAACATAAACGGTGGCACTTATTCGATTTTTTTCGGATTGGCTCAATTTTTCAATGGACAGTTGCCGCGTTACTAGTCGTGACCTTGCCATTAATTTTAACCTTACTTTACAGCATCCAAAGTATTGAAAAATATACAAACCAAAGTCATACAACCTTATTCCAAACGCTAAAAGCATCTAAGCATAGTCAGGCATTACTAGATAACCTGTTATTAATGGATCGAAGCATCCGTCAATATAAAATTCTTGAAGACCCTGAAATATTTAAAGTCTATAAAGAGCATCATCAAACATTTAAGGATAATGCATTATTAATTGGAAACTATAATTTACCTGAAAATCAATTACAGCTTTTGACTAAACTCATTCATAACGAAACTGAACTTTATAGCCACATTGTAACTAAAAAAAATACTTTTCCAGATAAATTTTCCGCTGAAGATGTCAAACACTATAGTCAATTACGTTCTGATGCTAGGCATTTGGTTTATCTTGGTAATCGGCAAATAAACATCGAAACTACAACTTTATCTGAACTCGCAACTTTAATCAGAAAACAGATAAGCTATTCTGCTTTAGTTTCGGTATTACTCGCCTTGCTATTGGGATTATTTCTCTTATATCTAATTAATAGACCAATAAAACATATAGGGATGGCAATTAATAAATTAGGTAATGCCCAATTTAGCAATCGTATTCATATTGCAGGACCAAAAGACTTACGGAAAATAGGAAAACATCTTGAATGGCTTAGACTAAAGCTTATTCGATTAGAAAATAGTAAACAAATTTTTGTTAAAACTATTTCTCATGAATTAAAAACACCCTTAGCAACATTAGTAGAAGGTACCGATCTTCTTCAAGATGAATTAGTGGGTGAACTCAATACTGAACAACATAAAATTATTGAATTGATACAAATTGCGAATATCAGGTTAAATAATCTTATTGAAAATTTACTCGAATACCAAAAAATAACTTCTACGCAGCATAAGATGGCTTATTCTAAAGTTAATATGAATCAATTAGTAGAATTTATCTGCAAAGATTATCAATTGTTACTCAATAGCAAAAATGCATCTATAACTCTTGAAGCTAATCCTATTATTTTTTTAGCCGATCGGGATAAAATGAGAGTTATCATTAGTAACTTATTTTCTAATGCACTAAAATTTTCTCCAGATAATGGTCAAATCCTTATAAAACTTGAAGTCATAGGATATACTTTACATATACTAATTGCTGACCAAGGCCCTGGGATTTCAAAACATCAATTACCTCACATTTTTACTGAATTTTATAAACAATCAACCCCTGGAAGCTGGAAAATAAAGGGTTCTGGATTAGGACTTAACCTAGTAAAAGATTATGTTGCTGCCCATCAGGGTCAAATAAAATTAATAGCACCGGACAAAATTTATAGTGGAGCTAATTTTTTAGTTCTATTACCTTTAACACCTACAATAAAAATTCAGAAAACATGAGACTATTTTTTCATCATTTTGTAGTTCTGATTATTGGCTCACTAAGGAACGCGCATAGCTGGCTATGCAACTGTTGGAACAACACTGAAGGCGGACAAAAATACAAGTCAGTTGTTTTAGTTATTTCTTGCACGCTCCTGACCTTACAGGGTTGCCAATCAGTCGGCCTTAACCCTAAGGATGATCAACTCCAACAAGATCCAAATCAACTTGAACAATTAGCTAATTTTGGCTCAGCTTTTGCTCTACAATTAGATGCA
>CAZZIX010000014.1:0-3097 GCA_964654345.1 uncultured Methylomarinum sp. | reverse complement strand
TCAACTTGAACAATTAGCTAATTTTGGCTCAGCTTTTGCTCTACAATTAGATGCAAAACCAAAAATCACATGCAAAAAATATATAAAGTTACACAAAAATGGAGACTGGCGTGCTAGCTGGGTATTAGCATTAACTGTTATTCAGCCTGAAAATATACAATGCGTTAACACTAATGATGCAATATTAGTCCTTACCACTCTAGAGCTTCAAAACAAAATAAACGCTGATTTAATCTGGCTTAATCAATCCTACTTAGCACTTTTATTCAAATTACAGGAAAACAAAAAAACTATTAACCTATTAAATCAAAATATTAGCGACTCAGCTGAACATTCATCAAGCTTAGAAGAAGAAAAAGAAGAACTATCTGAAAAAATAGAAGCATTAAAAAATATAGAAACCAATATTATTAAATGACCGAATCTCAACCCAGCCAATTTTACAAACAAAGTATTTTATTAGTTGACGATGATACCAGTTTACTTGAGTTACTTTCCATTCGCCTAAAGGCCGTTGGACTAACGGTTAAAACTGCAATTAGTGGCTCGGAAGCACTTAGTATTATTCCTCAGTATCAACCCCAAGTTGTTATCACTGATCTACGCATGGATGAAATGGACGGCATGCAATTGTGTAAATTAATTCAGCAAAGTCACCCCACATTACCCATCATAATTATTACGGCTCATGGAACAATTAAAGAAGCTGTAGAAGCAACCAATGAGGGTGTTTTTGGCTTTATTACCAAGCCAATCGATATTACTGACTTACAGGATAAAATATCTAAAGCATTAGCAATAAGCACTAGAAACCAAAGTAAAAAACAAATTCAAAACTGGCGAGCTGATATTTTGACTCGAAGCGAGCTAATGGAAGATTTACTGACACAAGTTAGCCGCCTTTCCCAAGGAGATGCTAGCCTATTTATTCATGGGCAAAGTGGAACTGGAAAAGAGTTAATAGCTCAGGCCATACATAAATCCAGCCCTAGGCACAAAGGACCTTTTATTGCGGTTAACTGTAGTGCTATACCAGAAGATCTACTGGAATCTGAATTATTTGGCCACCGTAAAGGTTCATTTTCTGGTGCATTTGAAAACAGGGAAGGGCTTTTTCAAACTGCCAATTCAGGCACTCTATTTTTAGATGAAATTGGAGATATGTCCCCAGCTTTCCAAGTCAAGCTACTACGAGCCCTGCAAGAACGCCAAGTTAGACCAGTGGGGTCAAATACCAGTATTTCAGTCGATGTACGTATAGTTTCAGCTAGCCATCATGATTTAGAAAAACAAGCCAATGAAGGCAACTTTAGAATGGATCTTTATTACCGGCTTAATGTTGCAACACTAACGCTACCCAATCTTACAGAACGTCGCGAAGATATTGCACTTCTTGCCAACCATTTTATTACTCACCCTGAAAGTACTTATGCTTATATAGCTAAAGGTTTTTCTAATCAAGCAATTGAACTTTTAGTTGCCCACGATTGGCCAGGTAATGTTCGACAACTAAAGAATGTGGTGGAACATGCCTCTGCCTTAGCTACCACACCTATTATTCCTGCCAATTTGGTCGAGAAAGTTTTACAGGAAAAAACCAGCACATTACAAGGCCTCAAAGAAGCAAAAAATCAATTTGAGAAAGAATATCTTATCAAGCTACTCAGTTCAGTTAATGGAAATGTGAGTCAAGCAGCAAGATTAGCTAAACGTAATCGTACAGAGTTTTATAAACTTCTGGATAGACATCAATTAAAAGCAGCTACTTTTAAAGATCAAAGTAATTAAGGAGCGTGCACGAAATAAATTCGACGACTGGCACAATATTTTTGTCGATACCAAGGCACTATAATGACTGTATAGCAAGGCATGCAAGCATTTCAGGAACGGCAAGTCTATCGGCAAAATATATCGATAGAAACCCTCATCTGTGGCCCAGCGAAGTATTCCAAGTAAAAGTACAAAGTGAACACAAAACACAGTATTTTCACTGTTGTTAATCAAAAAATAAGCTATTTTATTCCCTCCTCCAAAAGAATATCCGTCGCCTTTTTGTGACAATGTGAAGCATTAGCGAAACTAAACCCCTTTTTAGGGTTGTCAATAACAATCAAATATATCCATCCTAATAAAACTTGGCTGTTTTATTATATTTAATATTTTTTATTTACGTCTCTCTTAAGAGACATACTTAATTAGTTACCTCTTCTAAAAGTGTCCTACACAAACTTTTGAACAGTAAATAACTAAAATTTATAGACTTTTTTAATATTTGAGCAATTTAAAAATGGGTTTTTTGGCACAAATAATGCTACCCATTTAAGTATTGCAGAGAAAAAAGACTATTCTATATACTCAATTGTATTTTAGCTTCTCAGCAATGCCAAAATAGAAACTAAAATTAGGATTTTTTGGGCATTACTGTCTCCTTAAAATCTATTTGTGAGGAGAAAACCATGGAATTCTCAGTTCAACAAAAAAATGAGTTCAGACCTCTTCCTTCTGGTTCAAAACACCAATCAATCACGAGAGCTCAACTTAAACTTTTAATATCTCGAGGTCAAAGTGAAGGAGATACGCTGACAACGGGCTATCTTCTTCAAGTCTTAGGCGATAAAGAAGCAGAAATTGGAAATATAAAAACAGGACATTTATTGCATAGAAAAGCCATTAATTTGGAGACTGATACTCCGCTACCTCACCTTATATATGCAACCGGCTTATTCAGAGCTTTCAATAGGCCAGATTTGGCCATAAAACAGATAAGGGAATTAAGAAGTCTATTACAAATAGGCAAGTGGAAACCAACTGTCAATGAACCATCACGTAACTGGTATTTAAAACAATTAAATTCTTTATGTGATGAAATAAAAATGGCTTTTAAATAAAAAAACAAGCTGATCACCAACCCTTAAGCCAAACTATAGGTTACCTCTATTAATTGTGGATGAGAAAATTGAGAACCAAAATATTCAAGATCAAGGCGAAATCCGCACGTAATAGCAGGCTATTGCAAAGGATTTCAACGCAGAGATTGGATATTTTGGACTCATTTTTTCCATTCATCAATTAATTAGGGGTGGCCTATAGGGTCAGG
>CAZZIX010000013.1:0-24657 GCA_964654345.1 uncultured Methylomarinum sp. | reverse complement strand
AAAATTATTATTGATACCTACCTAAAAGCTAATTTCAAATTCGTACTTTACTTAAGGAACCTCTGATTAAATCTTAAAATACCGGCTTAATTGAAGGTACTTATTGAATTAATTGGATGTTAATTTCAAGAAATCAACTTAACCAGAGGTTCCTTAACCTTTACCATCATCATTCCACTTCATTGTTATCGTTGTCGTAAGGGTATTATTAGCACCTATCTGAATAGTTTCTCCTAGCCCATTATTCACTTGTTGAGGTTGAGTAAGGGTTGATTCCGAACTGCCTGTTTGTAACAGTTCATCTGATTCATTTTTATATTCTGCAAAGATCCCAGTAAAAATATCTATTCCTTTTACACTTGCTTTGGAAAAAGAAAATTGCATTGGGAACATGCGTCCCTTACGAAACCCAGCAGCCTGGTTAGTTATACCAAACATAAGGGTATTTGGCCTATCTAGAGGCAGATTATTATGACCATCGGCAAATAGAATATTAATCGGTTGATTAATAGCCTGTTCTGGCTTCATTTTGAATAAATTTTCTGCGCCTGTATCAAACCCTACAATTATTCCTTTACTATCAAAATTAATAATAGCTATTTTTTTACTAATTAAGCTAGCTTTATTTCGTTCTACTCTTTGTTCTAGCGAAGCCATTACTTCATTATATTTACCCGCTATTTGCCCAAGATCAGTAAACGGCTCCTCAGGCAAACGAACCGATGTATCTCCCAGTGTTTTGTGTAACTCCATCATATCTAAAATCTGAATCAATTCAGATGATGAAGCATGTTCAGAGACATTAAGTCCTATATGCTCTTGTTCTGGAGTAACACGAATAGGCAAGACAGAATCTAAAGCCTTAAAAAGCACATAACTTACCGGTAATGCCCAAAGTCCACAGACTAAGACACCCTCTATTTGAACAACGATCTGAGTAAAACGTGTTAAGCCTGTACCTAAGGTAGTTAAATCTCCAAAAATTCCTACTGCTATAGTCCCCCAGATACCCGATGCCAAATGGACAGGTATCGCACTTATTGCATCATCAATTTGAAAACGTATCAATAGTTTCTCACAATAAATCATGCAAAGTCCGCCCACCAAGCCAATAAGTACTGCCTCGGGAGCACTTACTGCAAAACAACCCGCTGTTATCGAGACAAGTCCCGCAAGTAAGCCATTCATAGATTGAGCGACATCAGTATATCCAGTTCTTAAATAACTCAAAACTCCTACAATAGCGGCAGCAGACACGCCTGCCAACATAGTATTAGCTATAATTTCAGGAACTTGGTAATTCATCGCTAATGCGTTCCCACCATTAAAGCCTAACCAGCCAACAAATAATATTAATGCACCAAACATAGCCATTGATGCATTATATTGCGCCATTTCTCTGGGTTTTTCTCCTGGCTTCCTAAAACGTCCTATTCTTGGACCAATGATCATTAATAGAGCCAGTGAAGCCCATCCCGCTATACTATGAACAACTGTTGACCCTGCAAAATCAACAAAACCAATGTTTTCTAACCACCCAGCACCCCCATTTAATGCACCTCCCCAAGCCCATTGCCCAAAAATAGGATAAATAATAATAACTACAATCGCAGTTATAATGGGGTAGGTAATAAAACGCACGCGCTCAGCAACAGCTCCTGAAATAATGGTTGCTGCCGTTGCACAAAGAAATGTTTGAAAAAGGAAAAAAGTCGTCCCCCAAGGAGAAGAGCCTTGTCCAATTGGAGTAAAAAAATGGTCAAACATGCTACTTTCTTGACCTCCTCCAAACATAAATGCAAAACCACAAATCCAAAACCCTAGAACAGTAACCACCGTATCAGTTACATTTTTCATCGCGATATTAGCTGCATTTTTGCTACGAGTCATGCCAGCTTCAAGAAACAAAAAGCCTCCTTGCATTCCCAGCACTAAGATAGCCGAGAGTAGAACCCAAAGTATATCAAGTTGTGTTTTTTCCATGAATCTTTGCCGTTGTTGTTAGGTTAAATTGAATTGGGAATTAAGGCCTTTTTAGAAAAAAACTTTCCTAACCAACCTGATTTAGATGATTTTTTACTTTTTATGCTTTTGTTAGGCGGTGGTTGGTCAGAAGACACTTCAATTAGATCTAATGCATACATAACACTAAAGTATAAAAATAAACTGGCTTGAGACACTTCTAGAACATCTTCAGTTTTCTGTAAACTACAACTTGTCATTGACCAAAGTGTTTTTATTGATTCAGAGCCTTTTATTTTTGGTAAATTCACTTCTTTTTCAGAAGGAAGCATTCGAACAATATCTGTAGAATTTATCCCATACGGCAGTCGGCCACGAGAAGACCAAACAATAATTTTTGAGATAAAATAATCCGCTTCTTTACTTTGTAGCCCATGAGGCGGTGTTTTCGATAAATTAATAGAAATCGAATGTTCTTGAATAGTTAATGAACAGAGATGCTTCAATTGATCTTTAGCTAGCGAAGTACTTATTTTATCGTTGATTATATAGAGTACTGGCTTATTCAAAAAAACTAATTCAATAGGTTGCTTAACTTTAAGGTGTAATTTCCTGGCTCTAGTAAGGTATTCTTGAAAACTGTTCTTAATCGAATAATGTAAGCTTGATTCTGGGTTTGAATAAATGGCCCGAATTTCTCTTGATTTTTCTTGTAAAACTGTCTCTTTACAGCCAAGTTCTTCAAGTATTGCACTTAACTCTGCCTGCTTGATTGGTTTTTTAAGAATTGTAACGTTATCTAATTCAATGGGCATGGAGCTAAGGCCAACGATATGTCTACGAGGTATTTTTTTTCTAGTTAATCCTAATTCTTCATCTAAATTGTCATTGTCTAAATCAATTATGACTGCAATAGAACTCAATCCGACGATATGTCTATGGGGTAATTTTTTGCTACATAAGTCCAATATTTCATCTAAATTTTCATTATCAAAATCAACAATGACTAACTTTGTAGTTTCAAGAGAAGAAGGTGTTATATCTGTCGTCAGGCACACATCAAAAGTAGATTTTTTTATTTGTGCTTCCAGCATTTTAAAACCACGTTTACTAAAACCCAGAAGTAATAAATGTACCTGAACTATCATTTGATTATTTAATTAAAATTTTGATTAAAGCATTTAAGTCACTTTATAGAAACGCACCTAAACAACTACAACTCGTTTATCTCTATATTTACTTCTTTCGAACAAAAAACCGTGAACCTAAGTACCTAACCCCAATATTTATTTCAATATTTTGAGTATGGAAAATTTTCATTACTCATAGGTTAAGGTATTTTACACACCTTCTTTAGAAGGTTTTAAACGCTGAGTTTAGATTTAATAGTAAAGGAATACTATACGTTATACAAAGTTTATTATATCTATATTTAAGCGCTTTACTTATTGTAAATGACTCCTTTCACTTTATAATTAATTTTTAAAATTATGACTATAGAAAAAGTGTCTATATATCTATTTGATTAAGCAAGGATTTTATACATATCAAGTCCTTGAGCATGTATTTCATGATGCCTTTTTCACATATTTAGTTAATTTAAATGGAAGCTTTTTCAAACAACCCTGTTTATATTGCTGAATAAAACGCTCCTCTCTTTCTAAAAACTGGGCTATCAATTTCTCAAAATGAGCATTTTGAATCCAATGCGCAGAATACGTCGTGATTGGTTCAAATCCCCGAGAAATTTTATGCTCCCCTTGAGCACCTGAGTCAAACCGTTCTATCTGATATTCAAAACAATATTCAAGGCCTTGGTAATAACAAGTTTCAAAATGGAGGTTATTATATTCTTCATAACATCCCCAATACCGTCCGTATAACGTATTTTTCCCAATAAAACTGAGTGCAGAGCCTATATATGATTGGTTTTTTATCGCAAACACTAATAAAATTTGTTCTGACATGGATTCAGCTAGTTGTTTGAAAAAATCAACGGTTAAATAAGCAGGTTGCCCTCGTTTCAAATATGTCATTTCATAAAAATCAAAAAACACCTGCCATTGATGCTCTGTTATTTCTTCGCCAGTTAATCGTTGAAAACTAATATTTTGTTCAAAAACTTTTCGCCTTTCCTTATTTATATTTTTTCGTTGCCTAGATGTAAAGTTTTGGAGATAATCATCAAAATTAAGGTAGCTTTTATTAAACCATTGAAACTGTACACCTCGCCGAATAAGCATCTGTTCTTGCAATACTTTTACTTGTTCTTCAACCAGAAATAAACAGTGGAAACCTGAGATGTTAAGTTGCTCAGACAGCTCTTTTATAGTATTCAAACATAACTGAATAACTGCTAGATAATCACCATCTGACTTAATCAATAGCCGCTGTCCTTGGCAGGGCGTAAAAGGAACTGAATTAACCCATTTTGGATAATATTCGATACCAGCCTGATAGTAAGCATCAGCCCATTGTTGATCAAAAACATACTCCCCACGCGAATTGTTTTTTAAATAAAGCGGCATTGCAGCTATCATTTCTTGTTGTTCAAATACAAGCAAATGATATGGCTGCCATCCTGTATCAGGGCTAACCGCACCACTTTGTTCCAAAGCCAACAAAAATTCATGTCGAAGAAAAGGATCTTTATCTTGCACAAGGTTGTTCCAGCAAACAGCTTGTACATCTGCCATACTATTAATTTGTTTTATAACCATCATCCTAAATAAATCAGCTCCACGCTAAGTGTAACTGTATGTTTTTAAATAATATGTTTATTTCTGTTTTTCATTATTCATCGTGTACTCAACTGATTTTATTGGGATCATCAAATGAATAAATCTTTTTCTCAGGCTTGTGAAAATAACAAGCAACCAATTTTACAGATTATTAAAACAATTTTTCTTGAGCCTACAACAGTTTGGGAAATAGGCAGCGGAACAGGTCAACATGCGTGCTACTTTGCCCATCAACTTCCTCATCTAACCTGGCAGCCGACTGATAAAAAAGAAAATATAGAAGAAATTAATTGTTGGATTAAAGAAGCTGGATTAACTAATTTAAATAACTGTAGAGCTTTGAATGTAACAGATGAGCAATGACCTTGTCAGTCTATTGATGCTTTATTTACTGCCAACACTTTACATATTATGCATTGGCAAGAAGTGGAATGTTTTTTTTCTGGTTTAGTAAACTATCTGACTGACCAAGCAATTATTTGCATCTACGGACCATTCAATTATAACGGACAATATACTAGTGATAGCAATAAGCAATTTGATATGCGGCTAAAAACTCGTGACCCCCAGAGTGGTATTCGTGATTTTGAGGCTATTGAAGTATTAGCTAAAGCAGCTAAGTTAATCATAAAAAAAGATTTTTCCATGCCAGCTAATAATCACTTATTAGTTTTTCAAAAATAATAAACTTCTTTTTAACCAAAAAAGAAATTCTATTACTAATTTAACCTGGGGGCCATCTCATCTGTCTTCCTCCCAACAAATGTAAATGTAAATGTAAAACTTCCTGCCCACCCTGTTCGTTACAATTAAAAACTGTTCTATAGCCTTTTTCTGCCAAGCCTTCCTGCTTAGCCAATTGAATTGCTGTTCGTAGCAATTGACCTCCCAAAACTAAATCATCCAAATCGTTTAAAGTTGCCACATGTTTTTTTGGAATAATTAAAATATGTACCGGAGCTTGCGGATTAATATCTCTAAATGCCAAGATATTCTCATCCTCATAAACTGTATCGGGCTTAATCTCACCACTCACCATATTACAAAACAAACAAACTGTCATTTTTAACTCCTTCCATAATCTATTAATGGAATATTGAAACTTACTATCGATGTTAATTACATAACGCCTCTTTCAAGGTATAGCTCAGAAATCTAAATCATATTATTCCGACCCTTAAAAGCATGAGATAAAGTTCCACTATCAATAAACTCAAGCTCTCCACCCATTGGCACACCATGGGCAATTCTGCTGGCTTGAACTTGGTGTTTTTTGGCAAGTTCTGCAATAAAATATGCGGTTGCCTCTCCTTCTACAGTAGCGTTAGTTGCTAAAATAATTTCTTTAATTTTTCCTTGAGAAAAACGTTGCTCTAGTAAGTCCAAACCAAGTTCATCTGGCCCAATACCATCAAGCGGAGATAAACGCCCATGTAATACATGGTAAACGCCTTTAAACAAAGTTGCCTGATCGACGACCCAGACATCAGCAGGACTTTCTACAATACATAAAACCGATTGATCTCTAGACGTTTGAGAGCAAATATGACATAACAATTCCTCTGTTAAAGTTCTACATTGTTGGCAATAACCGATTTTTTCTATAGCTTTGAGGAGAGTACTGGCAAGTTTCTCTGCACCTACCCTTTCTCCTTGTAACAATTGAAATGCCATTCGCTGAGCAGATTTTGGGCCAATGCCTGGCAAACAACACAAGTTTTTAATTAGCTCTCCCAACAAGCCTTGGCCTTGCATTAAAATGGCATTTGAAACCCAGGAGGCAGAGGCATTCCAGCAGTCACTTCAGCCATTTTTTCCTTCTTCATTTTAGATACTTTATGTACGGCATCATTAACTGCAGCCGCGACTAAATCTTCTAGCATATCTTTATCATCGCCTAGTAATGAGTCATCAATAGTGACTTTCCTAACTTCTCGCTTTCCAGTCATAATAATTGATACTAGTCCGCCACCTGATTCGCCCACAGTTTGCATTGCGGCAAGTTCATCTTGTGCTTTTTTTACATCTTCTTGCATTTTTTGGGCTTGCTGCATAATATTACCCAGTGCATTTTTCATCTTATCTCCACATCTTTTATTTTTTAATGAGGTTCAATCGTACCTGGCATCACTCTAGCATCAAAATGTTCTTTAAAAGCCCGAATATTTTCATCTTTATTGATAGAATCAACCGCGGCTTGTTGAGTATCTGCTTGTTTTTGAGTTATTTGTTGAGCAGGTGTGATTTTTTTTACTGTTTCAGTTTTTATATTTAGTTTAACTTCTTTATTATAATAACTACATAATCCCTTCTGTAAATTTTCTTTTGCACGAGAACTAATCAGGTGTGTATGATTCTGCTCTAAAACCAAAGTGCAAGTACCATCATCTATTGTCTCAAGAATACAATTATTGGCTAGTTCTCGCGTCATTCCTTTCAAGTTCATTGCCACAACCATCTCTGCCCAATTATTATCTGAGAGTACTTGTACTTTCAATGCTGTTGGTTCTTTTATAGTTTTGCTTACTAATCTACTTTTTATCGGTGAAGGTTCTAGTCGCTTAATATCTTGTATTTCAGGCTTTTTAGCAATAGGATTATTTTTTGTCTTTATCGAATAATCAGATACAGGCCTAAAAGTTAACATTCTTAGCATGACCATTTCGAAACCACATCTAGGGTCTGGTGCTAATTCTAAATCTCGTTGCCCAATCAAACCAATTTGATAAAATAATTGCACATCTTCTGCTAACAACGTACTTGCTAACTGAGCAATAATATCAGAATCGAATTCATTATCTACAAAACCTGAAATTGTCTGGGCTAAGGAGACACGATGAAACACTCTCAAAATTTGCTGTAAAATCTCAGAAAAATCTGGCGTTAGTTCGCTAATCTCTGCTATTTTTTGTAATAGCTGAACAGCATTATTGTTTGCTAAAGCAAGCAATATATCATCGACTGGTTGCTGAGCAACTGAGCCTAACATTTGAGTGACAGTTTCCTGCTTTACCTCTCCGTTTCCAAATGCAATAGCCTGATCTAATAAACTTAAACCATCTCGCATACTACCATCTGCTGCACGAGATAATAGTTTTAACGCTGAAGGCTCAAAATCTATTCGTTCCTGACCTAATATGTAAGTCATTTGTGCATCAATCTGCTCTGGAAGTAATCGCTTAAGATTAAACTGCAAACATCGAGATAAAACTGTAACGGGTATTTTTTGAGGATCCGTAGTTGCTAATAGAAACTTTACATGTGGAGGAGGTTCTTCTAAAGTTTTTAGTAATGCATTAAAGCTATGCCCTGAAAGCATATGAACTTCATCTATCAAGTAGATCTTGTACTGTCCCTGATTGGGTGCATACTGTGCGTTATCCAGTAAATCTCTAGTATCTTCAACTTTTGTCCTGGATGCGGCATCTACTTCTATTAAATCCAGAAACCTTCCTTCTTGAAAAGCAATACAGACCTGACATTCTCCACAAGGATTTGAATCCTGAAGGTTTTCACAATTAATTGCTTTTGCTAAAATTCTAGCTATTGTAGTTTTACCTACACCTCTAGTTCCTGTAAATAAATAGGCATGATGCAGTCTATCATGCTGCAATGCATTAGATAATGATTGACTGACATGTTCCTGACCAACAAGTTGGGTAAAATTCTGGGGACGCCATTTTCTTGCTAAAACCTGATAAGCCATTTGGTGACTCTAGGGTGGTAATAGATTGGGCGGAAACTGTGCCAGCCACACCTCGGCACACGAATCCGCCACTACCGTTGCTCCCTTCCGGGCCTGGCGGGGTTTGCAGCGTATCGTTGCGAGAGGACCAACACAGTAACCATAATGTTTTCAGCTAGAGGCTGAAAGAATGGATCATTATGCTTTATTTAAATAATTTAGGCAACTATTGTTTTTAAAAAACAAGCGCTCATTTTGGAAATTGCAACTGATAAAAAATATTCAGAAAAATTAAGGCAAATAAACCTGCCATTTCATTCCTCCTAATGTTTCACTTTTCCCAGCAACTAGTTTGCCATCTAACAATTCTGTTAATTCATTAACGACAGCCATTCCTATACCATGCCCCTGAATATGTTCATCAGCCCTAACGCCTCGTTGTAAAATAATATCTAGTTTATCTTTAGGAATTCCTGGCCCATCATCTTCAATCTGTATAACCACAAAAAACTGTGAATTTTCATTATTATCTAAGTTATTTAAACTAACTTTTACATTATTTTTACACCATTTAGCAGCGTTATCCAACAAATTTCCAACAATTTCATAAATATCACCTTCTTCGCAATACATCATACAGTTATCATTCTGATTATAAGAAAAAATAATTTTCTTATCACAATATACTTTTTTCAATGACAAAATGATTTTTTCTAAAATAATAGACAGGTCAATCTCTCCTGTTAATTGTTTTTGTCCTTTTGCAGCAGCTTTCTGTAACTGATATTCAACAATTGTATTCATTCTTGAAATTTGCTCTGTCGCTGTTTTTCTATTAACGACACCCGGCTCAATACATCCCGTTATAATGGCCAAGGGTGTTTTTAAACTATGAGCCAAATCAGCTAACGTATTACGATAACGTTCTAAATGTGCGCGCTCACTAGTAATTAGCACATTAAGATTACCAGCAAGTCCTCTTAACTCTGATGGATATTCACCATCCAATCGACTTTTATTTCCAGCTTCAATTTCTTCTAAATCTTCGACTATCGATCTTAACGGTTTTAAACTCCATCGTAATACCAAAAACTGAATTAATACTAAAAAGAGCCCTATAAATAACAGCCAAGCTCTTAACGTATCTCTAAAATGTTCTACTTGGCTACTCACAAACAAATCATCTTCAGCAACTGTAAAAATATAATACTGCTCTAACCCCGCTTCATTTTCCCAAATAACAGCATAGCTAAGGAAAAAACGACCATCCTTTCCTTTTTCAAATATTGCTTCACCCGGCTTTAGCCGATCAGAAGAGGGTAGTTCTATACCAACAGTTGATAGTGATCGCCATTTTAAAACGTTATCTGCTTGTTTAATGGTTGCATATAACCCAGAACCAGGATTAGAAAACCTAGGCTCCCGAAGAATAGTTGGCATTTTTAATTCACCATTATCGACTAATTCTGCAACAGATAAAAGTGAATATATATGGATTTGAAGTTTTTCTTTTAAGGCTTTCTCTGTACTTTCTCTATAGCTTTGTTCCAAAACGAAGGTAACCAAATAGAAAAAAGCAGTCAAAACAAAGGCAGAAGAGATTGATAAGCGAAAGCTTAAAGAATTTGTTTTCACTTGAGGGTACCTCTATTGATTACAGATGAGAAACTGAGAACCAAGATATTCAAGATCAAGGCCAAAACCGCGTGTAATAGCAGGCTATTGCGAGGGATTTCAACACAGAGATTGGACTTTTTGGACTCAATTTTCCATTCATCAATTAATAGAGGCGCCCTTGGGCGTATTACTCAGTTTCTAAAGGAATTCTATAACCCCTTCCTCTTAATGTTTCGATTGGTTTTGTTAACCCTTGTGGGTCAAGTTTCTTACGTAAGCGACCGACAAAAACCTCAAGTACATTGCTGTCACGATCAAAATCTTCATCGTAAATATGTTCTGTCAATACTGACTTGGAAACCACTTCGCCTTTACGGAACATCAAGTATTCTAATACTTTATATTCATAAGCAGTTAACTCAACTTTTTTTCCATCAACTGACACTTCTTGCGTCATCGTGTTGAGTTGTATATTTGCAAATGTTAAAACGGGATGCGCTTTACCTCTAGATCTTCTAAGCAAAGCATTTACTCTAGCTAAAAGCTCTTCATAATGAAAAGGTTTAGGTAAAAAATCATCTGCTCCTGCTTCCAATCCTTCGACTTTATCTTGCCATCGGTTTCTTGCCGTTAACAATAAAATAGGAGTAGCAACTTCATTATTTCGTAATCGTGTAATTAAATCTATACCAGAAAAATCAGGTAAACCAATATCAACAATCGCAATATCTATTGGATATTCGGTTGCCAAATAATATCCATCTTCTCCTGTCAGAGCAACATCTACGACAAATCCTTTTTTACTAAAAAAATCTTGAATTTGTTGGCTCAGAACCTTCTCATCTTCGACAACTAAAATACGCACAAACTACCTCACTTGCTTATATTACCACTCTCAGCATCTACTTTAAGATGCTGAACTCGCCCATCTTCTGTAAGTACTTTAATAACATGTACAACTTTCCCATCTATTGATTCTGTTTTTGCACCAAGAACTTTAGTTTTTAGCTCTTCAATTATTTTTTGCGTCGCCTGATCTATGCTCAAAATAGAAAATGCAACGTCTGATCCAGCAAAAACAGAAGTAGACAGAAAGAAAGTCAATAAAAAAGTTTTAATATAAGTTTGCATTGCTACCTGTGAAGAATTATTGTTATCGCATCATAAATGGACTATTACCAATTTTTCTCTAGATAGTAACCAATCCAGCCTGAATCCAGACTGAATCAGACATACAAGCTCTTTCTTATTTTATCGCATTGCAAAACTATTAATTGTACTGCCTAATGCATGACCAAATGAAGCACCTAATTTACCTGCAATTTTATCAATTAATCTTTCTTGCGGTGTAAAATTCAGTTTCTTTTTGGTTCCTACAATTTCTCTTGCAACAGAGTCAACACTCCCAAAGTCATCGGCCAAACCAAGCTTAATGCCTTGAGATCCAGTCCAGACTAAACCTGAGAACATATCTTTCGTTTCAACTAATCGATCACCTCGCCCCGTTTTAACAGCATCAATAAACTGTTGATGGACTTCATTTAATAGAGCTTGCATATGAACAGTCTCTTCTTGTTTCACAGGTGAAAATGGATCCATTAATGCTTTATGCTCACCCGCTATTAATAATCGGCGATCAACGCCTAGCTTCTCCATTACATTCACAAACCCAAAACCATTCATGATCACACCTATCGAACCAATCATGCTTGACTGGTTGACATAGATTTTATCTGCTGCAGCCGCAATATAGTATCCACCAGAAGCACAAATATCACTTACTACAGCATATATGGGTGTATCAGGATGTTTTTCTTTAAGTCGCTTTATTTCTGCATAAACATAAGCCGATTGCACAGGACTGCCCCCTGGTGAATTAATATTTAGAATAACACCCTTAGTTTTTTCATCTTTCAGCGCATCTCTTAAGCCATCAATAATACTTTCGGCATTAGCCGCTTCACTTTCAGCAATAACACCTAATATATCAATTATTGCAGTATGTTCTTCATCACTGCTACTTATTCCTTTACTGAATGTAGGATAAAAAGCCATTGCTCCTACTGTAATCAAATAAGCAAACATTAACATTTTAAAAAAATTACTCCACCGCCTGGCGGTTCGCTGTTCAGTTACAGCGGCCAGAGCTACTTTTTCAAGAATGTCCCGCTCCCATCCGGGGTTATGATTTGAATCATCCATTTCCGTATTATTGTCTTGTTGATTTTCCATTACTATTAACCTTTATAAAATATCTAGTATTTGAGTCGTTTTTGTTAAATTCATCAGTGGATTAAATTGCTCTAACTGATCATAAGTATTCGCGCCACATGAAACTGCAATCATCGCTATACCTGCGTTAATTGCCATTTCCATATCATGGATAGAATCACCAACCATCACGGCTCTTTTCCTACTGACACCTGTTTCTTCAATAATTTCATCCAGCATATCTGGCTGTGGTTTTGATGCCGTTTGATCTGCGGTTCGTGTAAAATCAAAAAAATTATACAACCCAGTTCCTTGCATCGCCTTATCCAATTCTAGCCGACTTTTTCCTGTCGCTACTGCCAGTTGATATCCTTTTTGTTTAAGCGCTATCAACATCTCATTAATCCCTACAAATAAATCATCTTTTGTTATCTGTTTAGACAGATACTCTTGACGATAATAAGATATTAACTGCGCTTTAATTTGGGGGGTTATTTTCGGAAATAGCCTACCCATTGTCCTTTCTATGCTTAAGCCAATAGTGTCTTTTAATATTTGATTATCAGGGACTTCACATCCACATATTTCTGCTGCTTTTGATAGACACATTACAATCCAGTCAATTGAATCTACTAGTGTTCCATCCCAATCAAAAATAATTAAATCAAACTCTTCTCTCATTTAATTAATGCTTCATTTTTCAATAATTTTTCTAATTCCGGTGCCAAAGGCGCGTTAAAATTCATTATTTCACCAGAAACCGGATGATTAAATTGTAGTTGCTCTGCGTGAAGAAACAAGCGCCTGAATCCTTTTTTTGCTAAAAAGCTATTAATTTTAACATCACCATAGCGAGTATCTGCCACGATGGGGTGTCCTAACCAAGCCGAATGAACCCTTATTTGATGGGTTCTCCCCGTTTTTGGAGAGGCTTCAACCAAAGTAAAACCGTTATATTTTTTTAATCGTTTAAAATTAGTCTCTGCATATTTCCCTGCTTGATTAACCTTAACCATCCTTTCTCCACCTTTCCCTGTACTCTTCAGCAATGGGGCAACAACACGTTGTTTTTTTCTATCCCACTCACCTACTAATAAGGCCAGATAAGTTTTTTTCACCCCATCCCCACGAAAAAGATCATGTAATTTTTTTAAAGCCGATCTTTTTTTTGCAACCAATAAGCATCCAGACGTATCTTTATCAAGTCGATGTGCCAATTCGAGAAACCTAGCATCTGGTCTCAGAGCCCTAAAAGCTTCAATAACTCCCGAACTAATTCCACTTCCACCATGCACAGCAAACCCAGAAGGTTTATTTAAAACAACCAAGACTTCATCTTCAAAAATAATCTCATGCTCTAAGCTGTATTTTAAGGTCGGCTGAAGGTCTACTTCATTTTTACGAACAGCAACTCGGACAGGAGGAATACGGACGACATCGCCTATTTCTAATTTATATCTATTACTTATTCTTCCTTTATTTACTCTTACTTCACCTTTACGAATAATCCTATAAATTTTACTTTTTGGAACACCTTTCAATCGAGTAATTAAAAAATTATCTATCCGTTGCCCACTATTTTCTTCTGTAATATCAACCCACTGAACCTTGGGTTTGTTGCTATCCTCAACTTTATCCATAATGATAATAATAACAGTAAATTCAATTTATTAGCGGATTAAATTGATACTTTCTATAATTATTGTTATATTGACAAAGTTTATCTATTGAAAATTGTTAAAGAGGACAGTAAAACAATAGATTTGTTTTTACAATAAGCTACACAGAATTTTGGGTTTTATCGTTCAACCCGTGATGAACGATGTTGTTCCTACAGAACAAAAATACTTATAGCGCAGGTATACTCCATAAATGAGTAGCTAAAACCTTTTTGCTATAGCAACAGAACTTATTCGCCAGTTATTTCCAAGATTTGATTATTCAAATGTTACGAAATATTTTATTTTGTAACTTTATTTTGTAACAAGGAAAGACTAGTAAGCCGACAAGAAATTGAAACTTATTTCCCTGTGAGTATTAAACTATACTCACCAATTTGGAATCAGCTCATAACTGACACGAATCGCTAATTATAAAGCGCAATAATCGTTCGTTATTCAGAGTTTAATAAACGGATTCTAAATCATAAGTCTGTTCAGGAATAAAACATTCCTTAGCTATTCTGAAATGGAGCAAGAAACAACAAGGATAATATAATGAAAAGAATGCTTATCAATGCCTTGCAAGTTGAAGAGCTGCGAGTTGCTTTGGTAGATGGTCAAAAACTTTACGATTTTGACATAGAACTCCCTTCTAACGAACAAAAAAAATCAAATATTTACAAAGGCATTATTACTCGTGTCGAACCAAGCCTAGAGGCTGCGTTTATTAATTACGGCGCAGAAAAACATGGCTTCCTGCCTTTTAAAGAAATTTCTGCTGAATACCGGAACAAAAGACCTTCAGGTCAAAAATCAGAAGGTCGACCCGGCATCAAAGACCTGGTTAAAGAAGGCCAGGAAGTTATCGTTCAAATTGAGAAAGAAGAACGTGGAAATAAAGGCGCTGCATTAACCACGTACATTAGCCTTGCTGGGACTTATCTGGTACTCATGCCAAATAACCCAAAAGCAGGCGGCATTTCTAGACGTATTGAAGGAGAGACTAGAAATGAGCTACGCGAAGCCATGGCAGGATTGGAAATACCTGAGGAAATGGGTCTTATTATCCGCACGGCTGGTTGCGGAAAGAGTACAGAAGAGCTGCAATGGGATTTAAACTACCTCATCCAATTATGGGAGGCGGTTGACCGCTCTAGTACAGAACAACAAGCACCTTTTCTGATTTTTCAAGAAAGTAACGTAATCATTAGAGCTTTACGCGATCATTTAAGAAATGATATTGATGAGATTCTGATCGATAATGAATCTTCATTCAAACTAGTACAAGAGTTTCTAAAACTGGTCATGCCTCACTTCTTAAAAAAGGCAAAACTTTACCAAGATAGCGTACCATTATTTAACCGTTATCAGATTGAATCTCAAATAGAATCAGCGTACCAACGAGAAGTCTCCTTACCTTCTGGAGGTTCTGTTGTCATTGATTACACTGAAGCATTAACCTCAATAGACATAAACTCTGCACGTGCCACAAAAGGAAGCGACATTGAAGAAACTGCTTTAAATACTAATCTTGAAGCAGCTGATGAAATTGCTCGTCAATTGCGTTTACGTGACTTAGGTGGATTATTTGTCATTGATTTTATTGATATGTTGGCCTCAAGAAACCAAAAGTCGGTTGAAAACCAACTCCGTGATGCACTTAAAATTGACCGCGCACGAATTCAGACTAGCCGTATTTCACGTTTTGGATTGCTTGAGATGTCCAGACAACGATTACGTCCTTCTTTAGGTGACTCAACTCAACTCACTTGCCCTCGCTGTAAGGGTCAAGGCTCTATTCGTAACATTGAATCTATCGCTCTATCCGTTCTTCGCATATTGGAAGAAGAGACAATGAAAAAGGGAACAGAGAAAGTTGTAGCTCATTTACCTATTGAATGTGCAACTTTTCTGTTAAACGAAAAAAGATCTGACTTACAAGCTTTGGAAGCTCGCCATAAAGTAGATGTTATCGTTTTACCTAGCAAACATCTTGAGACACCCGCTTATGATATTGAACGCGTTAAATCTATTGAAGGAGAAGAAGAAAAACCCAGTCATTTACAAATTAAAGCGGAGAACATTAGCGTCCCGGAGTTTGCGCAAAAATCAACTCATGTCGCAGAAAAACCAGCGATTAAAGAATTTCTTCATGATGCTCCGGCTCCTATTATTCAGAATAAAAAAACATCAAGCAATTTGATTCAACGGTTTTGGCAAAAACTAGTTGGAAAACAAGATAAACCTAACAATAAAAAAGAAAAACCAAGAAATAATCGTAATCCTAGGAATAAGAACAATAAAAGTAAAGATAGCGAAAGTGCAGCGCGTACTAGACCAGTCCGTAGGCCTCGAAAAAATACGCCTAATCGCCAACCACAAAAAAAACCACTGACTGAAAATAATGATTCTGAAAATTCAACTTCTAACAATACACAATCTAAACAAAAAGTTTCTTCTGAAACACAAACAAAAAATACGAGAAATAATACAAATCGCAGGCGCACAAGAAATCCAAATTACAAAAAAACGCCTCAAAAAAATGATGTAGACCAAAGTGGTCTTTCTGAAACCAACAATGAGTCAACAAAGAGAAATCCTAGAACCCAGGAAACTCAAAACAAACCAGAAAGACCACGTTCTTATGACAATAAATTTGCAGAACAAACGCAACAAAAGAGCACAGGTTCTGAAAAAACAATAGCTTCTGCCCCTAAAAAAGACCAAAAATCTGAATCACCTTCTGACCCAAAGATATAAATAAAGAACAATTATATTCTTCAGCTACTAATCAAGTAGCTGAAGAATATCTAAAATTTCTATCAATCTCTGTTCTACCCCTTTAACACATTATTCTAGGGCGAAGATTCTACGAATCAAACACCACCCATTCATCTTGCTTATATGTTACTAACATATAACTTCTCTCACCCTGATAATATTCAAGATAAAACATAAATATCAACCAATTGAATTCGCATTAAAATAGCACCTAATCCTAAATTTATTCCTAGAATTATTTGAGATAGCAATACTAACTTCAAGTTATTATTGACAATATATATGTAGGGAGGTGTAAAATGAAATTTAGGTGATTAAACTTATTCACCTTAAAGTAGAATTTTACATTCACAAAGAGAGAGGTAAAAAATGTCATTAATAAAAAAAATAAGTGCAGAATTTATTGGTACACTTTGGCTGGTACTTGGAGGATGTGGTAGTGCGGTTCTTGCAGCAACATTTCCAGATGTCGGTATCGGCCTATTAGGCGTATCCTTGGCCTTCGGACTTACAGTACTGACAATGGCCTTTGCTATTGGCCATATTTCTGGTTGCCATCTTAATCCTGCCGTTTCATTAGGTCTTTGGTCTGGTGGCAGGTTTTCAACAGCTGAACTCGGCCCATATATTGCTGCACAAGTAGCTGGCGGTATTGCGGGAGCAGCAATCTTATACCTTATTGCTTCTGGACAAGCTGGTTTTGATGCGTCAGCAGGAGGCTTTGCATCTAATGGTTATGGAGAACATTCTCCTGGTGGGTATAGCCTAACAGCTGCACTAGTAACAGAAATCGCGATGACATTTATGTTTCTAATCATCATTTTAGGTGCAACAGATAAACGCGCTCCTCAGGGCTTTGCTCCTATTGCCATTGGTCTTGGCCTTACTTTGATTCACCTTATCAGTATTCCAGTAACAAATACATCAGTAAACCCAGCAAGAAGTACGGCTGTTGCTATTTTTCAGGGAGATTGGGCTATAATCTCAATTGTGGCTTTTTTGGATAGCTCCGATTGTTGGTGCTATTTTGGCTGGAATCGTCTATCGATGGTTTGAAACAGAAGAGTCGGTCTAAAATATATTATTTTTTTCTAACAAAAAAGCGCATCGTATTTATGCTATGCGCTTTTTTACTTTATTCTTCAAACATTTAAACTTTCCAAAGCATCAACACGCTGAAACCCTCTTGGTAGTGCAGCTCCTCTTTTAGCTCTACTACCCATATACGCTTCTATATCATTCGATTTAAGTGAAAGATGTCTTTTTCCTGAAATAATTTTTAACGTACCACCCTCAGAAACAACTGCGACTGAAACTACTTCATCTTTATCTGAGGCAAAATCAGCAGGTGGTATTTGTATTAATTTATTGCCTTTTCCTTTAGCTAATGCAGGTAATTCCATAATTGGAAATATTAACAATCGCCCTTGTAAAGTTGCAACAGCAACCAGATCAGAATCATTTTGTATCTCTATAGGTGCCAATGCTTTTGTATCGGCTTTAAGGGTAATTGCAGATTTTCCAGCTTTATTTTTACTCTGTAAATCTTTTAACTGAACTCTAAAACCATAACCCGTATTACTCACTAATAAATACCAATCTTCGGGCTGCCCTGCAAACAGATGAGAAAATAAGGAACCAGCAACGGGCTTTAATCGCCCAGTAAGTGGCTCCCCCTGACTTCTGGCTGATGGTAAATCATGAGTCGAAGTATTATAAACACGACCCGTCGAATCCAGAATATAAATAGGTTGCGTTGACCGACCCTTTGCAGAACCCAAATATTTATCGCCAGAACGATAATTTAAACTTTGCACATCAATATCATGCCCTTTTGCTGCTCTAATCCAACCTTTTTGTGACAATATAATCGTCAAAGGCTCATTACTTATCAATGCTGTAGTATCTAACGCTTTCGATACGCTTCTTTCTACAATAGGTGATCGTCTATCATCACCATATTTTTCAGCATCTCGTTCAAGCTCTGTTTTAACCAGACGGTTCAATAATCGCTTGGAACCCAAAGTTTTTTCCAGTGCCTGCCGTTCTTTTTCAAGCTCATCCTGCTCACCCTTGATTTTCATTTCTTCAAGTTTAGCTAAATGACGTAGCTTCAATTCCAGAATTGCTTCCGCCTGAATATCACTAATACTAAACCGTTCCATCAATACAGGTTTAGGTTTATCGTGTTCCCTGATAATCGCAATCACTTCATCAATATTTAAAAAAGCAATTAAAAGCGCATCTAGAATATGTAATCTAGCCAACACTTTTTCCAAGCGGTGTTGTAATCGTCTACGCACTGTCTCGGTTCTAAACTGCAACCATTCTGTTAAAATTGTCAGTAAATTTTTAACGACAGGTTTACCACTCAGGCCAATCATATTCATATTGACACGGTAATTTTTTTCAAGATCGGTTGTGGCAAATAAATGAGACATCACAGAATCAATATCTGCTCTTTTTGATCTTGGAATGATGACTAAGCGTGTTGGGTTTTCATGATCAGACTCATCCCTTAAATCTTCAACCATGGGTAATTTTTTAGCCAACATTTGAGCCGCAATCTGTTCCAGTAATTTAGATCCAGAAACCTGATGTGGCAGTGCAGTAATCACCACATTATTTTCTTCAACTTCATAAATAGCCCGCATTTTTATAGAGCCATTACCAGTGCTGTACATTTGCTTAATATCCTCACTTGAAGTGATAATTTCAGCAGAAGTCGGATAATCAGGGCCTTTAATATGAGCCATCAAAGCATCTAATGTTGAATCTGGCTCATCTAAAAGCAGAAGACAGGCACTAACCACTTCACGAAGATTATGTGGTGGAATATCCGTTGCCATTCCCACCGCAATACCCATCGTCCCATTTAATATAATATTGGGTAATCGGGCGGGTAACAAAACAGGCTCTTGCAAAGTCCCATCAAAATTATCAACCCAATCAACTGTGCCCTGCCCTAATTCACTCAGTAAAGTATTAGCATAAGCGGTCAAACGAGATTCGGTATACCGCATTGCAGCAAATGACTTAGGATCATCTGATGAACCCCAATTTCCCTGCCCATCAATTAATGGATAACGGTAAGAAAAACCTTGCGCCATAATAACCATGGCTTCATAACAAGCGGAATCACCATGCGGATGATACTTACCCAATACATCTCCAACGGTTCTGGCTGATTTTTTAAATTTAGCCAGTGCATTCAAACCCAGCTCAGACATTGCATAAACAATTCGTCTCTGTACTGGTTTTAAGCCATCACCAATATGCGGTAGCGCCCTATCTAAAATCACGTACATGGAATAATCCAGATACGCCTTCTCAGCAAAATCTTTTAAAGGTAATTGTTCAAAGTTATCTTGTATTCCCATAATTACAAATTATCCTTTGATATTTCCACATGCAACTCTGCATTTTTTTTCATATTTTTTTTCCGCAAACTTCGGCGCATCGCACCTGCTTCAAATAATTGCTTATCTAACTCAGAAGTTAACTCTAAAGGAGCTACTTTGACTGACTTTCCCTGATCATCTACCGCAACCATCGTAAAATAACATGATGTCGTATGTCTTTTTTCATCTGACCTTAGGTCTTCAGCAACGACTCTAATGCCTATCTCCATCGACGATGAACCAACATAATTTACATTGGCATAAAAAGTGACTAATTCACCCACTTCAACTTTTTGTTTAAAAAACACTTGATCCAAAGACATCGTGACAACATATTGTCTACAATATTTTGCAGCACAGGCATAAGCCACTTGATCCAGTAGTTTTAAAAGCGAACCGCCATGAACATGTCCTGAAAAATTAGCCATATCTGGCGTCATTAATACCGTCATTGTTAACGACCTTTCTTGTTTACTCACTTTTATCTACCAAACTGATACTGCCTTTATCAATAGAAATAATCCGTTTTTTATAGAGTGTGCCGATAGATTGTTTAAACACTTTTTTACTGACGCCAAAAAATTTATAGATCTCTTCGGGTGGACTTTTGTCAGTAATTAACATCACTCCTCCTTGAGTTTTAAGTTTAGAAAGAATTTTTTCTGTTACTGAATCGACTTTATCAGTATATTTGGCGACTTGCAGAACTAAGTCAATTTTATTATCTTCTCTAATTTTTTTAATATAACCAACCGTCTTTTGACCTTTTCTTAACTTTTGAAAAATCTCATTTCTATAAAGCACACCCCAAAACTCATTATTAATAACCGCCTTGTAACCTAAATCTGTTTCATCAGCAATAATCAAATCAACTTTTTGCCCTTGTTTAAAATAAAAAGCCTCTTCCTGAATAAAATCATCTAACAGCATAGATGCCGCTACTCGATTACTTTCATCTAAAAAAACCTTCACCAGACAAGATCGACCTTCGACCACTTTTGATGTTTGCTCACTAAAGGGAAGCAATAAATCTTTAGCTAAACCCCAATCTAAAAAAGCCCCCACTGCACTTACAGAAACACACTTTAACCAAGCAATATCATCAACCTGAGCATAGGGAAATTTAGTCGTTGCAACTAATGAATCCTTCGCATCTGCATACACAAAAACGTTGAGCTGATCACCTACCTTACTTTCTTTAGGCGCATCAGTTATTGGCAATAACACCTCACCTAAATCTCCACCATCTAAATGTATTTCTTTAGCGTACAACTTAATAATTTTAAGCTGATTAAATTTACCTATTTCTATCATCTGTTTTGAATGCTAAATCATAATGATGGCATTGTATCGCACTAACTCATAAACCTTCGTATTCCTTTTGTAAATTTACTGTTTTATCTTTATCTAATTTACAAATACACTCAAATAACGCTCATTAAATTAAAAATTACATCTAAATAACTACTTATTCTGACTAATTATTCGTCTGTAAAACATCCTTTTCAAGAGAAAAAATAGAGGTAATAAATATTTTTGTAACTTTCTTTTATCTTTAGATCACTTTTACTAACAATATATTTCTTGTATCTACTAACCACTTTGTACTATTCTTTAGAAAAACAGATTCTATTTAAAGGTGTTAATAATGTTAATTAAAAAGTCTTTCACGCTATTTTTTTTATGCTTATCAGGTTGTGCCAGTATAGTAAGTCAATCTGACTATCCCGTGACAATCAGTAGCTCACCAAGTGGAGCTAATTTTGTGATTAAAAATCAAGCGGGGATTAAAGTTGAAAGTGGTATAACTCCGAAACTAGTTACTCTTACAACAAAAGCTGGCTTTTTTGATGGTGAAACGTATGCTATTAGCTATGAAAAGCCTGGTTATAAATCAGAATTTGTAGTTTTAGATACCAAACTAGATAACTGGTTTTTTGGAAATATTTTATTTGGAGCAACGATTGGATCATTTATTGTAGATCCATATACAGGTGCTATGTGGGCATTACCTGAAGAATCTTCTGCATCACTTATAGCTAACGATTTTTTAAATAAATAATATTATTGTAAAACCTATCAACTTTATTAAAAACTGGAATTAATTATTTTTAGTTTTATTTAATATTGAAAACTATATTTAGTGATCCTCTATTATCACATAAGAATCAGCTAGATATAGTTTTGTGAAAAATCTGGGTGAAAATATAGCATTCAAATAATTTTTCTAGAATTATAACCAACAGCTCAGCTATCTTATTTTAAGTATCAAAAACGTAGCTAAAAACTATTCATAACCATGGTTTATCCTAGCTAAATTTATTTAATTAGCTTCCCCAGCCGCTCCCATTTTACGCCATCTTTTGAAGTCACTGAAAACCATATTTGATGTGCCCTTCCAATAATATCTTGTAGGGGCACAGTACCAAAATCACGAGTATCTTTGCTGGTACTTCGATTATCTCCTAATACAAAAGCTCGCCCCGAAGGAACTATCATCTCTACATTAGCCCCTTGTTTATCAAAGTTTGCCCACTGAACTTCCCATTGTCTTACATCAATCCCTTCAGTGACTAATTTACCAAATGAATTTTGTACATCTTTAACAGTTAAGGACTTGTTGTTCACCCAAACTTCATGTCCTTTGATACGAATTACATCCCCAGGTAAAGCAATAATACGTTTGATATAATAACGTGTACGATTATTAGGATAGACAAAAATAGCAACATCTCCTCGTTGAATTGATGACTTACAACCTGGGCAGTTATAACGCATATCTGAGAATAAAAGATCACCCGGTAAAATCCCTGGTTTCATGCTACCTGACGGGATTCGAAACGATTGAACTTGATGATCTCGAATATAATTTATGACTGATAGCTCTGCTAAAATGCCCAGAAAAAAAAGCAGGACATAAACACTACTTAAATGCCAACCAAAATGCGAAGTATTTTGGGTACGACGAGCTGTACGCCAAGCATCTATCACGCCGTATAACCAAATTGATATTGTGAGCAATAGACTAAAAAATAAAGTCGGCACCATCCAAAACTCAGGTAGGTAGAGAGCAATTACGGCTATAACTGGCCCACTGAGTAAAACAAAGCACAAAAACAACCAAGTTGCTTTATTAGGTTCACCATTATATAGCTGACCAAAACCAGGCAAAACGAAAGACATCGCAAGTGCAAGCATAGGTTTCCGAGGTTGATTAAGATTTTGCATTTTTTACTCCTAATTTTTATCAATAAGCTGCTGTGGCTGTCCATATTCCAAAGATAAATGAAAACAATTCAACAAGTCCCAATGATCCAGTACACATCACTACAAACCATTGCAGCCAGTTTCTCCCTATTTTTTTAGACATAGGAGACTGGTTTATTTCATTCATAACACGTTCGGTAAAATCATTGGGAATAGAGAGTAATTCATCTTTTAGCAAGTTTTCCAGTTCTTTATTCATATTGATCCTCCAATAATTGACGTAGCCTCTTTTTAGCTCTGTGCAACCGTACTTTTATGGCACTAATAGTTGCCCCTTCTATACTTGCAATAGATAATTGATCTAATTCATAAAAATAAGCTAAGGCTAACACGCTACGATCAGCCAATGGTAATTTCCGCAATGCTTCCATTAAGCATTTTCTTTGTTGTAATTGATTTAGTTGATCAGCGGGTTGACTACCTCTACACTCACTCTCTGATAATATGTCATTATCTGTTATTTCTAATTTATTAACGGGTCGTTCAAGCTCATGTAAAGCAAGGTTACGAGCAATGATAAAAAGCCAAGTGGAAAATTGAGCACGAGCAGGATTATATTTATCAAGCTGATTCCATGCCCGAAAAAATGTCTCTTGCGCTATTTCTTCAGCCAAACTCTGAGTTAGTCCCATTCTCCCTAGATACCCAAACAGTGGCTTTTGATAGCGCTCAACCACTTGCGAAAAAGCTGACCTGTCTCCATTTTCAATACGTTTTAAAATTAGATTAATATCCATACGATAATTTCATCTTAGTTACAGGGTTATACCGATGAATCATCCAAAGGTTACAAAATAATTTAAAGAAATGAATTTTATGCGGCTCTTAGCGATTATTTTTTTATACAACTAATTGAAATTTAGGCTAAACTTTATCTATGATTAAATTTTTTATCTATTTTGTTATCGTGCAATTATTTCTGTTTTCTATGGAACAGTTAAATGTGGTACGACAGCTATTCATTATTCCATTCACCCAAATTATTGCGCAAATAAGTGTCTGGTTTGCCCATCTTTTTGATCAAAACGTTATCTCGTCAGGCACTATCCTGCAACATATAGGCTCAGGATTTTCTGTTTCTATTGAATCGGGATGTAATGGTATTGAAGCCTTGATTGTTCTTATTTCTGCCATGATAGTTTTCCCCACAACATGGAAATTTAAAGTTAAAGGTATTTTGATTGGTTTTTTTGCAGTTGAAATACTTAATATAGCGCGGATTATCACCCTATTTTATCTAGGCCAATGGAATCAAGAAATTTTTGATTGGGCACATCTGTATATTTGGGAAGCATTAATCATGTTAGATATATTAATTATTTTTATCTGGT
>CAZZIX010000012.1:0-25281 GCA_964654345.1 uncultured Methylomarinum sp. | reverse complement strand
ATTGGTCTTTAACGGCAGAATATGCCTATAGAAAAACCGAACTTACAGATTTTGGTCTTTTCCCTAATATGAAGGTTACTGGTGAAAGTTTTTATATTCAAGGCATTTATAAATTTACAAATTATTTAGAAGGATTGGTCAGGTACGACGAACTTAGTGTTGATAAAAATGATAAAAATGGTGATGAATTTTCCTTAAGATCATTGACAGGCGCACCCAATTATTCTCGTTATGCTAAAGACTGGACGGTGGGTTTACGAGCAAAGTTTTTTTCAGGTTTTATGATAAGCGCAGAATACCATAGAATTAATGGGACAGCCTGGTTATCCAGCTTAGAAAATGATAAATCGACAACTAAACATTGGGATTTATATACATTACTCATTTCTTATAGTTTTTAGCAAAATTAAGGCTTTAAATACTGTTTAAAAAGCCTTAATCTTAATTTTTCTCATCAACAATCATTGGACGCGCCCTTAACTTGCTTGTAAATGTTTAAACTTATCCCAGCCTATATCTAAATTTACACTCAATAAGTTTAATTCTTTCATAACACCTTTATCTAAAGGAGCGACCATTTTAGTGACCAAGATTTTTGCATCGACCAGACGTTGATAAGTTTTTTTGTGTCTATTCATCAATGCGCATAGAGACTGTTCACATCCGGCTTCAATAGATAATTTGAAGGCCATTGAAATTAAATCAATAATGAGTCTTGTCTTTCCTCTATAAGAAGGGTCTGTTGCTAAACGCCAGGTAGAACCAAGTTTAGATGAATGCATTTTTCTGTATTCTAGCAATTCTTTTTTAAACCATTTTTCCATGTTTAAGCCTTCACCGCTATCAATAGTCACTGTGATAGTTCCTATAATTTTTCCCTCTTGTTCCGCGATTAAAATAGAGGTATCTGGATGGGTGTCTAAATGGGGGGAGGTAGCGATTTTTCCACTCGCCTGTGGTGATATTTCACCTGATAAAACGAAGGTGTCATGGGTCAACTTATAAACTTCATCCAGTCTTGAATAATCTTTTAATACGGAAATATTATAATTTTTTTTCACGGTTTATCCTAAATTCTTTTAAGTTTCTAAGCCATCACCTCCTAAAATTTTGTTTTGATGAAACTCTAGATATGGCATGGGTTTTCCTATCCCTATACCTTGCGCATAATCGACCCCTATGGTTGACAATACATCAAGAATTTCGTCGTTTTCTACAAATTCAGCAATGGTTATAATGTTCATACCCCGTCCAATCTCATTAATGGCTTTGACAAATAACCTATCTTCACGAGAATTGGGTAAGTTTTTGATGAACTCGCCATCAATTTTTAAATACTGTACGGGTAATTGTTTTAAATAATTCATTGAGGAAAATCCTACTCCAAAGTCATCCAGAGCAAATTGTCCTCCTATCGCAGTCAATTGAGTAATAAAGTGATTTGCAGATTCTAAATTAGAAACTACTTGTGTTTCAGTTACTTCAATTATAAATTGTTCTGCTTTGATCTTGTTGTCGTTAAAGAGTCTAGTACAAAGTTCAAATATTTCAGGGTTAGAAATAGAGTTTCCTGATAAATTGATTGACAAAACGATATTTATTCCTTGTTCTACATGCTGTTTTTGTTTTTTAACCGCCATTTCTAACACTTTTTTATCAATCGCACTGATAAGTCCAGTTTGCTCTGCAATATGAATATAAGCACCTGGAGGGACAATGCCACCCTTTTCATCAATCATTCTTAATAGACATTCATAATGAGAAATACTGTTATCTTTAATGCGCATAATGGGTTGAAAATAAAGTGTGAAACGATCCTCAGTTAATGCTTTTTCAATTTTTGCCTTCCAATTAACGCGTTGCCTTACCTCTTCTCTATTTAAGCCATCAAGTGCAGCAAGACACCATCGTCCTCTACCGGTCTCTTTAGCTTTGTACATAGCAATATCAACACTGGCCATTAAGTCTTGCTCTGTATAACCTTGTACAGGAAATATCAGTAACCCTGCGCTGATGGATACCTTGTGTAAGGTTTCTTCTAGCGTTATTTCAACCGCCATAATCAGGCTAAATATCTTGTTAATTAACTCTTTAGCTCCTTTAAGGTTTATTTCCGGGGCTAACACTACAAATTCATCTCCACCGAATCGTGCGATAACATCAGTTTTACGTACTGCGGTTGCTAATTTTTCAGAAACTTTTTTTAGTAATAAGTCTCCAGCTTGATGGCCACTACTATCATTTACATATTTAAACTGGTCTATATCAAAAAAAATCAAAGCTCCCGTCCGGTTAAACCGGTCTGCTTCCCGTAAAATTCGGTGAAACTCGGTCTCAAAACGTCGACGATTAAATAAGCCAGTTAAAGGGTCATGATCAGCGAGCCAGGCTAATTTATTTTCAGCAGCCTGTCTTTTGGTTAAATCTAATCCAACAACTAAAATTTCTGGATGCGTATCAGAATTATGGATCACTGTAAAAAACCAGGAAATATAAAGTTTTTTTCCTTGAAGAGACAATAAGCTGCAATCATTTTGGTGTGTTTTGTTTTTACCATTAAGTAAATTGGGGAAAACATCTTGAAGGCTGTCATAACAACCTTTATCGTAAATTAAATCTGTAAATAAACGTTGTTCTGCTAGATAATTAGAGTCAAATCCAATCAGCTTTTCACCAAATTTATTGATTGATAAGATGTAGCCAAATTTGTCTAAACGGATAATAATAACTTGAGCAGTATCTAATATATTTGAAACAAAGTTTCGCTCATTTTGTAATTCCTTGCTTCGAGTTAATAAATGAATATTTCTTTGGTCAATTTTAAAATCAAGCTTACTTAATGTATTGAGTAAATTGTGCGCTGCAGAGTCTAATATATCTATTTCATCTGTTAGTAATCTGGGTGGTGTTAAGCTTGGCAGAGACTTTCTAACCTCACTGTATTTTTTCTCGGCAATTAAAGGCAATAAGTTAATTATCTTTTTTAATTTGGCCGTGGGTCTAACAAAAAACAAAAATAGAAGAATACCGGATAATATAATGCTGGATAAGCTACTGAAGATATATAAATCTACTGCGGCTTGCTTTTCAAGTAGCTCATGAGAAATATTGTCTATAATTATTAGCCTGGCCTGATATGGCTCTTCACCAAATGGAATGGTAAAAATATCATACTCATCATCATTAAAAGTAAATGGATCATTTTTACTTGAAATAGAATCAGGAAATTTATTTTGAAATTCTAATAATAAGGGATGATTTTTTGAATAATCAGTTAAGGATGCAATTCTTGAAGACCATAAAGGTAAAATAGGTTGCTGAAGTTTATTGGTTTGAATAAGAATCCCAATGTCTGCCCCCGTGATTTCCTTCATTTGTATTACTATGTCAGAAATGCTGGAAACAAAAATAAAAATACCCGCAAAATTTCCATTATGTAAGAATGGCAACGCATGGTATTGAAAGCAATTTTTGCTACAAATTATTTTGCTATAGGGCTGTTCATTATTAATGACATTATTTAGCCATATGGGAAGAAATTCTTGCTCACTACTTGGCTCTCCCCATTCTCCTTTAAGTTGACTATTGGTATCAAAAAGATAGATAGATCTTATATCTGATTCAAGCTCAATTTTGAACCAATTTTTATGAATAAGATGTTTAATTTCATTGATTACTTTTTTCTTAGGAACAGTAGACTTGATCATTGAAGGAACAAGCCAACCTAGTTCTGTTTCTTTTTTATTTAATTGTGAAAGAACACTGGAAAAAGCTTGTTTGTATTGTTTATGCCGAATAGTAATTTTTTGCTCATAGTATTTGTCATAAGTGTATTTTCCTAATATAAAAATACTACTAGAAGCTAATAAGGTGGAAAGTGTGACAGAAAAAAGTGCTTTCCAGATTAAACTAAAAAAAAATGTTTTTTTAATACGTTTAAACATGGAATTAAATTCTTATTATATTAAGTTATAAAAACAAAGACGGTAGAGCATATCGTTCTATAAATGTATCATTATTTTTTGGGTATTGTTTAATTATTGACCCAATACTTTAGCAATAGCATGTTCCCACCAGCTTAATGGTTTGACTATGGGAATTGAACAAGAATCATACCCTTTATATTCTATCTTTTTAAATACGTCGTCTCGTAGCCAGTCATACGTTTTTGGTGAGCTTTGCTTTAAACGTTTCGGTATCAGAATATATTGAGAAACTAGTTCAGCAAGTTTTTCTTGCACTTGACCATTGTAACGACCATCATTTACTTCCCAAAGATATTCAAATGCCTCAAACCATTTTGATGGCCATAGTGCCAGTTTTGCATCAAGGATGATTTGCATTGTTTTGTTATCATTGGATATTTTGCGGTAACGATAAAAAAAATACAACTCATCATTCCCATTCCAGAAGTGAAAGTTATCAATAGTGTGAGCTAGTTCATGAACAATAATAGGAATTCTGAAATCGACTAAGTATTTTAGGTCTATATCTCGATAAAGCCGTCCATCTTTTGCTTTATCAAAGGCCTTAACAGTAAAAATAATCATATTTTGTCCATTGTAAACTTGTGCAACAACCTGGCTTCTGAATCCAACACCAGGAACAAACATCAGAGGATGAGTATCATCAGACCAGATACTGGTTAAAAAATCTTCAGGAAAAGCTTCTTTAATTGATGTCTGTATATGACTATCTAGGTCTTTAATCGTTTTATCCAATTCTCGTATAGGCTTTGCTTTGCTAATTTTTTTTCTTAAAAAAGGAGGGATTTTTCGAATTGATTTTTCAAAAACACGGAGGTGGTCGACCGTAAATCGTCTAGCATTATAGTCTTCCCCATGTTTAATGATAGTTTTTGTATCATAAAAAAGAGCCAGTGCTCTCAACGCAGCCTCATGGTTATCCCAATAGTTTTCTAATATACAAAGGTTGACTAAGGTAGTCTTTTTGCATTTTTTTTTATAGTCTCGTAAGTCTTTTAAATGCTCTTTATTACTATGATTAGTCAGTACTGAAACGGCAAATTTTTGTAATTCATCAGGGTTATTTTTTTCGTAATAATCTATAGATTTAATTAATGCTGGAATAGAAAGAAAACCCGAATCGCTAGTTTTACAGAGTAATGATTCCTCTGTTGATAAGGAAAAAAATTTATTTTGGAAAAGGGGGGTCTGGCGTGATGCAAAAAGAGGTGAGAAAGAATAGTATGTTAAAAATAAAAAAAGAACAATCTGAATATGTCTTTTATTCTCTGTGTGCATAATATGCTGAAACTTTATTATTTCACTTTTTAGGTAAGATTAAAGCACCGATTCTTGTGATTATTTAGTGTCTGAAGATTTAGAAAACATTTCCGTTCCTTGGTTGGCTAAGTGTTGGGCTTCATTTAAAATTTCCTTACGGTTTTTGTAGCTATAAACCCCAACTGAAATACCCATGGAAAACAGAACGGCAGGGTGCTTTGCCATCTTTTGGATAATGGCTGAGCCTATTTGAGTGCCTAGGGTGAGTATACCAATGGTAATTAAGGGATGGCGGTCTATATCAATGTCTAAGTTTTCTTTTTGATCTTGCATAAGCAGATTGGTTTAATTTATTAAATAGAAAGTTTCAGAATTTTTTTTTACCAACCCCCACTATTTTCCATAGAGACCCAAGGTTCAATTTTTTCTAATGGTGCACCCTTTTGTAAAAGCTCTATCGAAATATTATCCGGTGAACGTATAAAAGCCATATGACCATCTCGTGGTGGACGGCTAATGATAACACCTGCATCGATAAGTTTTTGACAATACTCATAAATATTATCAACTTCATAAGCTAAGTGGCCAAAATTACGACCGCCATCATATTTTTCAGTATCCCAATTAAAGGTTAATTCAAGTGTTGGAGCTTCAATTTTTTCGGCATTATTTTTATCGAGGGGAGCTGCTAAATAGATGAGTGTGAATCGACCTTCTTCACTCTCAAATCTTTTAACTTCTATTAAACCAAGTTTGTCACAATAGAATTCTAGTGATTTTTCTAGATTATTAACCCGAATCATCGTATGTAAATATCGCATAAGTAGTTTTAACCAAAATGATTTTTAAATAGATCTCTATTATCGCGTAAAATAAACAAATTTACGATGGAGATTTTAATGACTGATTATCCAGAAAAAAACTGTGATATTGACCGGCTTGTTCGCCACCCTAAATTGGTTGAAGCTGCTTTAAGTGGACAAAAGACCCAGCAACGCAGAGATGGAGTTTACGCTTACCCAGATGAAACGTTTGAATTAGATGGCGTGCCTTTTATTACCACTTCTTTAGAACGTCAAAGACTAGGGGATATGACGGATGCAGATGCCAATGCAGAAGGTTATCCAAGCTTAGAAATGTATAAAGGTTTAATATTAAAAATGCATGCAGGGATGACCTGGAATGAGGATGACTTGGTTTGGGTGCATTCTTTTAAAAGGAATGATGCTTAGGTGAGAGGATTTAAAAAATTAAGAAACAGCATATCAACTCGCGGTAGGTTAGGCTAACGGCTCTATCGTTAACCTAACATTTTTAGCATGCCTTACGTTGGGTTGCCAAAGAAACGGCAGCCCAACCTACAAATTCATACCTCAAGAATATTCAATTTTTTTCTTGCCTTTCTGTTTTATAACTTTAGATTAAACAGAGGGAATAATAATATTTTTTTCAGCAAGGTCTTTAACTGCTAATAAACCAGAAGCAAACAATGTATTCGGCTCTGGGTGAGCAGATTCCTCCACTATTTTCTTTAAACAATTTTCACACGATATGCCCTCATTATCTTGTACTATTTGTAGTAATCTAAAGGTAATGGGGGGTGTTTTCATAAACTGAACTTCATCGGCTGTATCACGATAAACTAATAAATAGGTAGGTTCTTCTGGTGTTTTTGTAGGTAAAAATGAAGGTGAAATTTCTTGAACAGGAAATTGATAGGCTAATGGCCAAGCTAATGGAGACAAAGCAATTGTTTGCTGAACTAAATTTTCTATAAAGTCATTTGTGTTGGTTTTAATATTTTCTTTTGCAATAGAAAGTGCCATTTCTACCCATTCATAATGGACAAGTTCTAAAAGAAAAGGGAGGTCATCTTCATTTTTTCGCTCATTTTGTAGAAAATCAATGAACTCTTCAGGGATTTCTGAAAAATAAGGTGAAGAACTGGCATGGTTTGAAAAAAAATCCTGGGATAATTCAAACCATTGTTGATCGTTTAGAATAGTTTTTAATACGGGGAAATTATTACTTAAAAAGCTATCAACATTATTAAAGAATAACTCACGATAGGTTTCTATTCGTTCCTGTTTAACATCTGCTGGGCGAGGGTTATTAAAAGGGTCTCTTATATAAGCTGAAAATTCATTTTGCTTGGCTTTAAAATCGACCTTCATTTTATGCTATTTTTTGATCATGCTGAGAGTTCCAGGCATTTTGAATAGACCGAATAGTATCCACTTCTTTTAATAAAATATCTAAAGATGGAATATTAAAGTCACGTTCAAGCAAGGTCGGGAATACACCATATAATTCATAAGCCTTAGCCAATAATTTCCACACGGGATCAATCACATCTGCACCGTGGGTATCAATCAAAAAATCATCTGCTTCTACATAATGTCCTGCAATATGAGCATAAGCAATACGATTTGAAGGAATGGAGCGTAAAAAAGTTTCTGCATCGTAGCCGTGGTTAATACTGTTAACATAAATGTTATTAACATCAATCAAAACGTCACAATCAGCCTCTTCAATAACGGCATTAAAAAAGTCGATTTCATCCATTTCTTGTCCAGGTGCAGCATAATAGGAAACATTTTCAATGGCTATTTTTTGTTCTAAAATATCTTGAACGCGTTGAATTCTTTTAGCTACATGAGTCACTGCTTCTGATGTAAATGGAATTGGCATCAAATCATATAAATGACCCTGATGGCTACAGTAACTTAGGTGTTCACTATAAAATTTAATTTTATGTTGATGCATAAAATCTTTAACATCATGAACAAACTTTTCATCAAGAGGGTCGGTACTGCCAATAGATAATGAGAGGCCATGGCAAACAAAGTCAAAACGTTCAGTTAAGGCTCTAAGTTGTTTGCCAAGTTTTCCACCAATAGTAATCCAGTTTTCAGGAGCAACTTCATAAAAATTGACATTTTCTGGTGGTGTATCAACAATTTCCGTCAAAAAAGAGCGTCGTAAGCCAAGGCCAGTATGATGGACTAAGTTTGTTAAATTACTCATTAAAAAAACCTCAGTTTATGATTAAAAGCCGAGTTATTAGATATGAATAACTCGGCAATGCAAACTAAAAATTACATATTAGAGCCACAAGACATTTCACCATCTTTCTTATCCATATCACCCATGCCTCCTTTCATTTTCTTCATCTTTTCCATCATAGCGCCACAAGACATTTCACCATCTTTGCCGCCCATATCCATGTCGCCTTTCATTTTCTTCATCTTTTCCATCATGGCACCACAAGACATTTCGCCATCTTTGCCATCCATACCGCCTTTCATTTTCTTCATCATGGCACCACAAGACATCTCTCCATCTTTACCGCCCATATCCATGTCGCCTTTCATTCCCTTCATTTTTTTCATCTTTGCACCACAAGACATTTCACCGTCTTTTTTTTCTGCGGGTTTATCCATAACGCCGCAAGAACCTTCATTGCCTTTCATCATAGAACCACATGATTTTTCTAGGCCTTTTTTCATTTTCTTACCATCCATCATATCGCCACATTTCCCTTCACCACATTTTGCTTCTGCAGCTTTTTCTGATTCCTTATGCTTTGCGCCACAAGACCCACCAGCGTCTTTCATCGTTTTTTTATCCGCATCATTGCCGCATTTTCCTTCACCACATGACGCTTCATTTGCCTTTCCACCTTCCCATGGAACAACAGAATAGCCTTCAGCAAGTTGCATATAACCCTCAGACAATTCAGATACAGCAAACGGGTCGGAATCCGCAACGGCAACATTAGTTGAAAAAGCAGAAACAACAACAGTACTCATCGCCGCAGCCAAAGGTGTTTTTATTATTTTATTTTTCATAATTCCTCTCTATTAATTAAGATATATTTTTAAAACAGATACTTTTATCAAGTCCATATAGCATATAGAATTAAAAATAAATTAAAATTTGGGGTGATTCAACCTAAGACTATACAGAATAAACCGAGTTCCATCTATAGAAAAGCTAGGGTTTAGCTCTCGGTTTTATCTTTAAATTCACATAAATTTTCTATCACACAACTTTGACATCTCGGTTTTCGAGCAATACAAGTATAACGACCATGCAAAATTAATAAATGATGTGCATCAATTTTATGTTTTTTCGGTACCCATTTTTCTAGTTTATTTTCAACAATCAGTACATTTTTTCCTTTCGCTAACCCTGTTCTGTTCGACACTCTAAAAATATGGGTATCAACTGCAATTGTTGGATGTCCAAAGGCGGTATTTAAAATGACATTAGCTGTTTTTCTCCCTACTCCAGCCAGAGCTTCAAGTTCATCCCTTGTTTGAGGAACTTCACCATCATGCTGATCTAATAACCTTTGGCAAAGTTTTATAATATTCGCCCCTTTGGTGTTAAATAAACCAATAGTTTTAATAAAATCTTTTAATCCATCTAAGCCTAGGTCTAAAATAGCTTGGGGTGTATTTGCAACAGGAAAAAGTTTGAGTGTTGCTTTGTTGACACCTTTGTCAGTTGCTTGAGCAGAAAGCACTACCGCAATCAGTAGTTCGAATGGAGTAGAATAGTTCAGTTCAGTAACAGGCTCTGGAATAGCTTCTGCTAAACGATCAAAAATGGCTAGGCGTTTTTCTTTATTCATTTGTAAATTGATAGAAGGGTGTGATCTAAGACAGCATACTTTTTAAACCAGCAAGATTAGCCTTACCGCGTTTTTTTATTTCTTCTGGATCAAGTTGTTTTTTGTTCGACCATTCCAGGTCTTCTTCTGGTAATTCATTTAAAAACCGGCTGGGCTCGCATTCTGTTACGTCCCCATATTTTTTTCTATGGGTGCAATAACTAAAGGTACAGCTTTGTTGAGAGCGGGTGATTCCAACATAAGCAAGCCGTCTTTCCTCCTCAATATTATTAGTTTCTATACTGTTTTGATGGGGCAAAATATTTTCTTCCATACCAATTAGAAAGACATGGGGAAATTCCAGGCCTTTTGATGCATGTAAAGTCATTAAGCTGACTTGATCCCCTGCTTCATCATCCTGATTTCTCTCCATAATATCCATTAATAATATTTTAGAAATAATTTCAGCCAAGGTTTTTTCTTCTTCGGGTTCTTTATCAGCTATATTTTTTAACCAATCAATTAAATCCCAGACATTTTTGGTTTTTCGTTCAGCTGCCGAATCGGTTTTGCTGTTTTCGTGTAACCAGGACTCATAATTAATTTGATTAATAAATTGATCTATTACAACAAAGGTATCACCGCGTTCTATTTTATCTGCTGTATCAACGACCCATTCGGTAAATTTTCTTAATCTAAGGACTGATTTTTCAGGCAATGACTGTGTTAAGCCCAATTCAAAACAGGCAGAAAATAAACTGATCTGACGTTTATTAGCATAAGCTCCTAGTTTTTCTAAGGTCGTCGGACCAATTTCACGTCTAGGGGTGTTAATAATTCGCAGAAAAGCCGCATCATCCTCTTGATTAACAAATAAACGAAGATAGGCAAGAATGTCTTTTATTTCAGAGTAGGAAAAAAATGAAGTACTTCCACTAATAAAATAAGGGACGTTGTTTTCTCTTAATATTCGCTCAAACAAACGGGACTGGTGATTGCCTCGGTATAAAATAGCGTAGTCGGCATAATTTCCTCCCTGTTTAAATTTATGGTGGATAATTTCTGAGACTATTTGAGTAGCTTCTGCTTGATCGTTTTTATGGCTGATAACTTTTAAAGGATCACCAAAGCCAAGGTTACTCCATAATTTTTTTTCAAAAGCGTGGGGATTATTAGCAATAAGGTGATTGGCAACTTTAAGTATTCGCCCAGCGGAACGATAGTTTTGCTCTAGCTTAATAACACTGAGCCGAGAATAATCTTTTTCTAGTTGAGACAGATTTTCGGGTTGCGCGCCACGCCAGGCATAAATGGACTGGTCATCATCACCGACCACAGTAAAGCGGCCTAAATTCCCTGCTAATAATCGAACTAATTGGTACTGGGTAATATTGGTATCTTGATATTCATCCACCAATAAATAACGAATTTTATTCTGCCATTTTTCTAGAATAGACGGGTATTCTTTAAACAATAAAACCGGTAATAAAATTAAGTCATCAAAATCAGCCGCGTTATAAGCTTTTAAATTACGGTTAAAATCGGCATAAAGCAGGGCTATTGCTTGGTCTTCTGCTGTGGCTTGGTTAATGGCATATTCTGGAGTAATAAAGGCATTTTTCCAAGTGCCTATTTGTCTATTGTAGCTTTCTACGTCATCAATATCGCAGTCTGTTGAACCATGTGCAATTAAGCTGCGTAATAAGGTGAGTTTATCCTGATCATCAAATAAGGTCAGGCCAGGTTTATAGCCCAGCGTTTTAGCTTCTTTCCTTAGTATATCCAGTCCTAAAGAATGAAATGTGGAGACTCGTAAACCTTTGCTTTGCTTATTATCAAGTAATTTACTGACTCGGGACTTCATCTCCCTAGCGGCTTTATTAGTAAAAGTAAGCGCAGCAATATGGCGGGCTGCTGTACCTTGTTGAACTAGATAAGCAATTTTTTCAGTAATAACCCGAGTTTTACCACTGCCTGCACCCGCTAAAACTAATAAGGGTCGGTCAATCGTTTTAACAGCCTCTTGCTGTTGGGGGTTTAGCTTTGCCATTTAAAATGTTTGGTCAAGCTTTTGGTGTCCATTCAATTATGTACGAGAAAAAACTACCTAGCCTCATGAGTGATTTCCTAATGCAACGGGGATTAGTGTGATGATATGCTGAAATATAAATCAGCAATTCTGTCCAATTATAACATCTAATTTTAAAGTATAATCGCAACAAATTTACTTCCATTCGGTGGTGTAGGCGTTGACTGTAATTCAATGACATTAGTACTCAAGTAAAAGGTTGAATTTATTTTACTTGGGTACTTAGGTGTCGATCAATCCTGAATCAAACCAAGCACCTACTAAAAATAACACGGGTACTCGTCGAGCTGATAACGGGGTAAGGTTTGCTGAAATAACCCGCATTAAGTTCGTGCGTGTAGCAACCGAAAAGCAGTAGAGGCTTTAACTAGAACTAGTAGAAAATATTAGAAAAATCCACTTTTACATTCCTATTTTGCAATATAGTCTCGATGGAGTACCTAGCCATGTCTATTCAGCAGTGCATGAGCATTACTTTGCTATGGATTATAAAAAGTGAGTCGGAAACAAATTTATGAGACCTTGAATGTTAAGCTCGGCCTTATCTGTAAATGTAAAACAGTGATAGTCAGGAAAAACCTATAGTGCCAACTGGAACAAAAAACTTTAACTATTTGAAATATATGTAGTTACATGGTATTGTTTTAAATAGTCAAGTTTATTGATATTTTATGTTTATTTAAAACCTCTTGCAAAATTGCATATCATGTAGGTCTAAAAGAGATTCCCCTACATTAATAGTGATATCAGTCTTAATATAGTAACTCTGGCTGGTTAAATATCTTTGACCTTTGATTTTCAATGGGTCTTTAGCATGTGGAGGAAGATCCAATCCAATCGGGTTTTTTAAGGAACGAGAATTCAATAATATGGATGTTTCTATTAATTACTATTTTCAGCATGAATTACTTATAACTATTTGATTTTATTAGGTAGAAAAAGATGAAATTAGAATAAATAGAGATGCCCATATACAACAAGGTGACGCAGATTTTTGTTTGTCTCTCTAAGACGTAGTAACAGGCGCATAGCAAGCTACATAACTGTTGCTACAACGTATTACGCAATGGAAGGTTTGTATGGCTGCATGAGCAATTGCCGAGAAGACGGACAAAAAGACAAGATCCAATATTATTGGATCCTTTTACCTACAGTAGTTTCTTTTTTTAGCTATTTAAAATTACGCTTATGTCTTACTTCGCATACCCATATCTTGTTACATTTGATGATTCTATGGCCTATGGTACACATCATTTTTTAACAAATTTCAAATTTCAATGTGCCGCTCGTGAGGCATTATTGTTTGGTGACGTCATTGATGAACAAATAAATTGGCGCGAGGAATTACCTGGCATTATTATGCTAACTCGTGATGGTTATTCACGCAATATGAGTGCCGTCCCTGTTGGTGAGCGAGTCGTTGTTATCATGACCTTTGAAGAGCCGAATCTATGTAGCTTGAGGCTTTGTTTTCGCACTATTAGCAATCAAGGTGTTCCGGTTGCATGTGGCTATCAAACGGTTGTCTGTATTGGTAAAAATAGTAATCAGATGGTAGAACTTCCTGTCGCATTCACCCAGTTTCGTGACATGCTAGAGGAACCATGTGCAACACCGTCTTTCATGAAACGTGTTACTGAAGGTGGACATTTAGCGGATGAATTATTTCCTGAATCATTATGTGATTTTGCAGATAAATTCTCTAAAGCACCTGCAAACGAGTCTTATCCACAAATTGTCGACCTTGGCTATTAAAAGAGTTGCAAAATGTCGATAAAAAAACATCATTTTTATTTCAGGGTCAGGGTGGGTTTCATTCTGAATTTCTCTTACAGTTGGCGGAAAGAGAAGACTTGGAGAGTTTGTTCTCAACTGCAAATAAAGTTGTTAAACAGGAGCTTGGGCTGGAATTTACTCAGTGGTTAGTTCATGAGCCCTCTGACAATTCAAAGTATCTCCAATTGACATTGGAACAGATCGGGATTTATATCGAAGGGTATCTTTCGGCTCAGGTATTATTGAAACAAGGGGTTTCAGCAGATATCTTACTTGGTCACAGCTTTGGTGAATTTACTGCTATGGCAGTAGCAAGCGTTATTTCCTTTACCGATGGTATTCGGTTGATCATAGCTCGTCTTAGAGCACTTAAAGGTCTTGAAAATACAGGCAAGATGGCAGCAGTCTCTGCAAATGAAAAAACAGTTGCCGAAATATTAAATAATTTTCCTCAGCATTGTCTTGAAATTTCAGTAATTAATCACGAAAAACAGACTGTCATTTCTGGGCGGATAGAAGAAATTGAAAGCTTTAAAGAACATCTTGCAACTAAAGGCTATATGGCAACTGTTTTAAGAAGTGCCTATCCATTCCATTCAAGTAAGCTCTTACCCGCGCAAGATCAATTTGAGACGTTTGCAAAAACTGTAACGTTCAATCCAGGTAATATCCCTGTATATTTTTCAGCAAAAGATCTTAGTTATGACCTTTTGACGGATATGCCTTCGATACTTGCATCACATCTGATAACAAAATTTGACTATCAGAAAGCTATACGAACAGTTTATGCTTCTGGTGTCAAGAAATTTATTGAATGTGGTGGCAGTGAAATGTTAAGAAATATCATTCAACGTATTTTTTTCCAACAAATCAATACAGTAAGCCTGAGCGGAATTGAGGATTATTTAGTCAACAAAAATAGCGTTACAACCAAGACTTTACCTTCTAAGAAATCGATAAATTATAAACCAGTTTCATCGAATACTGGCAACTACAAATCAGAGGGCCTCCCAATGGAAGCAATAGCAATTGTTGGTTATGGATCAGTATTACCTGGTTCCGAGAACAACGAACAATACTGGCATAACACAGAGCACGGAAAAAGTGGGATATATAACTATGATGAGTCTGACCCTCATTTTTTGACTGACTATTATAGTGAAGGAGCCGTTTTAAGTAATAAAACCTATTCACGCTTATGTGGCATTATCTCAGAGTCATCTTTAGATGCTGCTCTAAAGAAAGAGGGAAATGTTCATTCGCAAGATTACGCTAAGATCCAAAAAATGATTGCGCTGGCATTATGTGAGGCTTTGCAAACAGCAGAACTAAGAACTAATTCTCAGCTCTTTGAGCATTCAGTCTGTTATTTTGGTGCTACCTCTGACGGTGTAAAAGAATATGATGATGCGCTTGTCATGCAACAGTTACGCGATGCTCTTTCCACCGGCAGTATGTCTGAACATAAAGCTGAAATTGATAAATTTTTCACCCAAGTACTTGGTGAAAAAGCCTGTGATGTAGATAGTTTTTCACCAAAAAAGATATACGAGCGTGTTTTGAACGATACTCTAGGGCGTGAGGTGAGGACTGTTCTGATCGATGCCGCTTGTTCATCGTCTCATTATTGCATCGATTTAGCCATGAAGTCGTTGAATGCAAATGAAACAGATATTGCTATCTGTGGCGGGGCTTTCGCTGCAGGGATTGGTAACAACTGTATGTTTGCACAATTTAATGGACTTGCACGAGATGCTATTCGCCCTCTCGATGAGAATGCTGAAGGAACCGTCTTCTGTGATGGTGCTGTGGTGCTTTTGTTGCGACGTCTGGATGACGCGTTGCGTGATGGGGATACGGTACATGGTGTGATTAGGGGTACAGGGCTATCTAGTGATGGCAAGGCTCCGGCAGTTAATGTGCCAACAACAGCCGGACAGCAATTGGCCATAGAGCGTGCATATCGGCGGAGTGGAATTGACAAAGAAACCATTCAGTATATTGAAGCTCATGCGACAGGAACTTCCGGAGATATAATCGAGTTTAATTCTTTGCGCAATGTATTTTCGGCTAGAAAAAAACATCTTCCAAAAATATTTTTAGGAAGCAATAAGTCCATGATAGGTCACACAGGATGGGCATCTGGTGCTTCAGCAGTTGTGAAGGTATTACAAGCTATTAATCATCAAATCGTACCAGCGCAGTACAATTTATCATCAATCAATAGTCAATTTAAAATTGATGACTCACCATTTGAAGTGCCGAAGGTCAACTTAGCCTGGCCTGAAAATGTAAATGGCGTTCCCCTTCGGGCAGCAATTAATGGTTTTGGTTTTGGGGGAACCAATGCCCATATCATTATCGAAGCTTTTGATCGTGATTATCACACCAATCTTGTCAGGCAGAAACAAGAACGAGTTATTGATGCAGAAAACTGCATTGTGGTTGGAATTAATTCGGTTTTTCCAAACAAATCTGGTATTTCCAGAACAGCGACAGAACAGCGATTATTTTCTAAAGACAATTTGACGCTTCCAGCTGGAAAACCAATGCTTCCTGACATAAAAGAACATATGTCCAAAGCTCAGTATTTATCAGTTATAGCGGCAGATTCACTGATAAAGACAGCTCGTAACCAAGGGGTGATTCCTGAACGTATTGGGGTTGTTCTTTCTTTTAACGACAAATGTGATCGCGCCTGTACGGCAAACTTACATATCTATAAAGACCGTATTTTACGTTTAATTCGGGAAGCATCTGAAGTATCGCCAGCATCTGAACGGATTCTTGAACATGTGAAAAACTGGTACCAGACCTTTGAGACTGAACATCTGCCTACAGGTCCGTATACTCTTGCTGGGATTATGCCTAATATCATCACTGGGAGAGTCGCCAACTTATATGATTTGAAAGGCCCCAATTTTATTATTGGTGATAATCAGAGTCAGGGTTATGCAGCACTAAAGATAGCGCAGGACATGCTTCGATGTGGAGATGCAGATTTTATGTTGTGTGGAATTATGGAGCTTGAGAAATCCTCATTTCTTTCGCAAATTGATTTTGAGCAGGAAGGCATTGTATGGCTAGCCTTGACCACAAAACGTGTCGTTGAACATCACAATCTACCGATTATAGCTGAACTGAAAGTACAAATTACAGCTGTTGATGAAAGACAGAGCTATCAACAAGCAGTATAAAGCTATTCAGCTTATAAATTAATTTAACTTATGTGCGGTTTAAGCAAGACTTTTTATTTGGAGAAATTAAATGAGCACTGAAATTTCAAGACAAAATAATCATCGTTCTCTTTTTGGGGTTCGCAAGTTTCTTGAATCTTTCGATGATCTTTCCACGGGTCAGTTATCTGAGACAAAGCTAAAGCTTGGCAATATCGAGATAACCTTGTCTAAACCAGGTACTACAAAGGCAACACAGAAATTAGAGACTGGAGTTTTTGATTTCGTGCGGTTTTATCATCCTGTCTTCACCAACATGACTGATACGCCTAAATCTAAGCTATTCAATCTCAGTGAACACCGTGTCCTATTGTTGATAAATGGATCATTAGGAGAGTATAAACCTCCAAACCATTGGATCGTATTGAATGTATTGAGCGAAAGTGATCCTTTTATCTTAAATGTTAGTTACCCCACAGATTCAAAAAAGTGTAGTTTACTCGATGCACTAGAGTCTTTTGACGAACAGCCTGAAATCATTCTTTTTGTCGTAGATGGGCAGCAGTACGGTCACGATGCTTTGTTGAGCAACCAGCTTGAACATGCACAATCGCTACTCAATTGTTTGTTTTCCACGTGCAAGCACTACTACAGTGAAATTCAGGATGAAAAAATTCGGGTTGTTTCCGTTGTTAATCAAGCATGGGATCACCACAATGAACTTAACCCAGTTACTGGATTGTTTGGTGGTTTTATTAAATCTTTACACCGAGACTTACCAAATGCCTATCTGGCGGCAGTGAATACTGATGAGACATTATCCGAGGCAATAGCACATGTTGGCAATTCACTAGGCCAACATCCTAACGAAGATGAACTCACTGAAATATTTGTTCGCAACGGACGTGAGCAAAAGCAATGTCTGGCATTGACAGAGACTCTAACGCAGCAACAGGCCATACCACAAATTAGTTCTGATACTGTTGTATTAGCCACAGGTGGTGCTCGGGGAGTAACAGCCGTTTTACTTGAAGAATTAATTCGACGATACCACTGTAAGGTTGTTGCTTTTGGACGTACCGATTTGTCGCTTACCCCCAAACACTTTCTCGAAATGCCAGAGCAGGAATTAGCTGCTTATGAAACACAATTCTACCGCGCTGAACTGGCTGATAATAAGACCCGTAACATCATAGATCTTAAACGTATATTTCAGAGACATCTTGCAGCTAATGAGATCTATCAAAATCAGCTCAGAATGGCGAAGTTAGGTGGAAGTTTTGAATATGTTTGCGCGGATATTACTCATTCCGATACAATTGAAAATGCAATCGTCACACTTATTAAAAAATATGGCAATATCGATATGCTTGTCCATGGTGCAGGAACTCAAATATCACGAGCTTTAACTAACAAAACTGTAGCTGATTTTAATTCCGTAGTTTCTGCAAAATTGATAGGTTTGCGTAATATTTATCAGGCTTTGCAACATAATCAGAATACTGATGGGGTTATTTTTCATATACTGACTTCGGCATTTAGTTTTTGGGGCAATGATGGGCAACCAGATTACGGTGCTGCCAATGAAGCGATGAATCGCCTAGCAGATGCTTTTAATACAACTGGGGCTGGTAACTGGTCTTCCCTTGCTTGGCTGGGGTGGGCTGGAATTGGTATGACTCGTGGGTCAGAATATGCCATGCTTGCCGAGCAACGTGATTTATATCCCGTGACTAAAGAAGAAGGGCAGGAGTTATTTTCTGCACTTATGGAATTTCGTCCCAAACAGAGTATTAATATCTTGGCTACAGCCAAGGAAATTAGATATTATCATGTGCCCATTCATACTCATCAAGAATCGGAGATTATAGAAAGTATCTCAAAAGTTAATCTGTCGCTTGATAAAGCACCTTACCTGAAAAATCATCTAGTGGCTGGTATGCCAACAGCGCCAGGTGCGGTGGAACTAATCCATTGTGTCCTTGCGACATTACACTTGTTACCAGGTGCGCAAACTATCCAGATTAATAATGCCCAATTTATAAGTTTCTTAAAAAGTTATCCAAACCAGCTTAACGAGATGAGGATTATCACCAAAAGAGTTGATAATGAAAGCGACATGAGGGTGAAGGTTAAAGCAAAGGTTGAGTCGGATTTCATACATAGTAGTGGGCGTGTATTACGTAAGGGTATTCGTAATTTTCAGGCTGAAATCGAGCTTAAGCTTGAAGCAAAGTCTGAAGATTTGGCACCCGAGATATTGGAAGTGCGAGATGCTGATCCTGGTTTTTTAATTATGGATCCCTATATTCATGGAAAAGGAATGGTTGCATTAAGTGGGGTTTTTGACTGCTTGCGTGAAATTACTGTCAATGAATATGGACAAGTCGCACGTTTACAATTGCCCCTGCAACTTCGCGGTGACTCTAATAAAAGGTTGCTGGCACCGGCCGTATTACTCGATGCATTGTGGCGTTTAGCAGTTATGCGCCCGCAGGAACATCGAATTCCTCTTTATGTGCCAATTGAATCTCGAAGCATCCAGTTGTACATGGGGTTTTCAGAACAGGAAAATTTTGAACAATTTTTAGGTGCGCAATTGTTTGCAACTAAACCAGAGCCTATGGAAGGTAATGATGGAGCTGTGCAAATTAAGTATGCGGTTGCTGTGGGCAGTGATGGCAAAATTCTGGCAATTAATCAGGGAATCATAGCCCAGATAAACAACTGAATATACTGAATCAAACTTGTTTCAGAAAATGATCTTTTAATCAATATGTGGGGAAATTTGACAATGAATCTTATTACAACAGAGGGTGAATTAACACAAGACACCCTAAATTCAATCGATGTCAGGCATGATTCCAGCGTCTCGGAGAATAATAATTCAGATTCTGATTATGTTGCACAACTGGTTAAACTGATTGCCGTTGTTACCCGTTATCCTGAAGATATTTTGACAGCATCGGCTGATCTTGAGAATGACTTGGGAATTGACTCGGTAAAGCGAGGGGAAATACTTGTAGCGGTACGCAAGCACTATGGCCTTGCAGAAGACTTTCAAGTGGCTCCCGATCAATTTCGTACCATTGGAAGCGCAGCCTTGATGCTTGCCGAAAAATTATCTGATATCCCACTCGCATCTCTGACACAGTCTCCACAAGAAAGCCCCATCCCCATCAAACAGGATCAACCACTAGCTATTGAAACACCTTCAATAGATAGCTATATTCAGGTGTTAACACAAATAATTGGCACAGTTACCCGTTATCCGGAAGACATTTTGACATCTACGGCAGATCTAGAGAATGATCTAGGGATTGACTCGGTAAAACGAGGGGAAATACTTGTAGCAGTACGCAAGCACTATGGCCTTGCAGAAGACTTTCAAGTGGCTCCCGATCAATTTCGTACCATTGGAAGCGCAGCCTTGATGCTTGCCGAAAAATTATCTGATATCCCACTCGCATCTCTGACACAGTCTCCACAAGAAAGCCCCATCCCCATCAAACAGGATCAACCACTAGCTATTGAAACACCTTCAATAGATAGCTATATTCAGGTGTTAACACAAATAATTGGCACAGTTACCCGTTATCCGGAAGACATTTTGACATCTACGGCAGATCTAGAGAATGATCTAGGGATTGACTCGGTAAAGCGAGGGGAAATACTTGTAGCAGTACGCAAGCACTATGACCTTGCAGAAGATTTTCAGGTGGCTCCTGATCAATTTCGTACTATTGAAAGTGCAGCCTCGATGCTTGTAGATACTGTACCCAATTTGAACGGTTTGCAGCAAAAAGTGACTAATGAAAATCCTGGGCAGACTGAGGTCAAATCAGTAGCAGTTACCGAACATGCGGTGACATCTCCTACTTTTGTTGATCCAACTAAGAATGAAAAAAACTACGAATCTGAATTAACAGAAATTTTTTCTCGAAACGAGCAAAAACCATTTTTGGGTAAGGTGGCATTAATTACTGGTTCAGGCCGCGGTATTGGAAAAGATATTGCATCTTCTCTTGCCAGGTTAGGGGCTACAGTAATTGTTAATGCATTTCACTCCAGATCAGAAGGAGAAAAAACTACAGAGGAAATCCTCCAGGCTGGGGGAAAGGCAAATTTTATATGGGGTTCAGTTGCTAATGCTGATCATCGTATGACAATGTTTGATGAAATAGAGCGTTTATATGGTGGTCTCGATTTTTTTATCAGTAATGCTTCAAATGGACTTATAGGGAAGTTTGATGAAGTCACAGGTGAGCATTGGGAAAAAGGATTCCAAACTAATTTAGTGGGTTTGCACCAGTGTGCTTTGCGAGCTGCATCTCTTATGAAACATAGAGGGGAGGGCAAGATCATTACTCTCTCGACACCGGTTAGTAACCGTTATGTTGCTGATTTTTCTTGTATGGCAGCACTGAAAGCTTCTGTTGAATCACTTACGCGTTCTATGGCTGTTGAATTTGAAAAATACGCAGTGACTGTTAACTGTATTTCGGCAGGAGCAGTATATGGTGATTTAATTAAGAAATTTCCAGACAGTGATGCTGCCATTAAATATTGGGAAGACAAGTCACTCGGGAAACGCTTGGTATATCCTCAGGAAATATGCAACTTTATCAATTTTCTTCTTAGTGGCGCTGCAAATTCGATCAATGGTAGTATTCTGGTGATTGATGGAGGTATCACGATACGTCTATAAGTTATTAGTCGTTCCAAAAGTTCTGGCATATGAGTTTGCTTATTTAATAAACTCTTAAGCATGGTTTATACTGCTAAAACTTATGGAACAATTAATAGAAACTGCCTTTGATATGATAACTAATAATTCTAGAATTAATAAAACTCAACAAAGGAGTTATCAATGGAAAATACTATATTGAGTACAACCGAAATTAGAAAGCAAATTAAATCTGACCTGCCAACACAAGCATTTAAAAGAGTTCCTTCAAAGGCTTTATTGTATATACCTCTGAACCTGATTGTTTTGGCGAGTGTATTTGTGGCTTATCACAATAGCTTGCAGTGGTATTGGCTCGTTATGATGTCGGTATTACTGGGCCAGGTGTACGCAACTATTGCATTTCTCGCCCATGATATTTCTCATGGATCAGTGCTGAAATCTAAACGATGGAGTGATTTTCTTGTCTATTTCGGTATGTATCCATTTTTGGTGTCCCCTCATTTATGGCGTGTCTGGCACGTCATGGCTCACCATGGAAATACCAATACCTCTAAGGATCCTGATGTAATTGTAAACTTAGAAGAATATGGCTCCATTCCGATTACCCGAGTTTGGACTGAATTTATACCCTGTTCCAGAAACCCTGTGGCAGGGGTTTTATTCTTTCTTTATTGGTTTACGCTTCATGCCCAGCATATTATTTGGTTTAATAAACACTATAAAAGTTGGAATTTTGAGTCTTATGGATTTAACAAGCTAAGAGGTATAGTTGATACCCTAATGTACCTGGTTTTATGGAGTGTTGTCTGGTCTTTGTTAGGATGGTACAAATCGCTGTTTGTTATTGTCCTACCTATGATGATAGCCAATGCAATTTTGCTAGTATTTATCGCTACGGAACATACTTGTATGCCTAGGTCGGATAATGGAAAAAATGATCCACTTGTAAACACCATTAGTGTACAAATTCCATCAATAATGGCTAAATTCAATATTAACTTCAATAATCATGTTGAACACCATTTATTTCCATCGATGAATTATCAATACACGCCCTTGGTTAGAAAATGGTTACAGGAAAATATGCACGACCAATACCTTGAACCCTCTTTATCGCGCGCATTATTTACTTTATTTAGCACTCCGCGTATTTATGCAGGTGAAGATATTCTTTGTTATCCGGAAGATATAGAGGGGACGAAAGTAAATACTAAAAAAACACGTGATATGCTTTCAGGTAATAATTGAAATTAGTCTTTTTATTTGGCCAAAAGTAAAATGGTCGCTATATTATTGAATTGTGAATCTGTAGTGTATAACGAGGCAATATCTTTTTTGAATCCATCCGAACTAACGGTTTTGACTAGACTCACCCATGTACAGAGGCGAGTTGAATGGGTTACTAGTCGGGTGTTATTAAAGTTTGCATATTTAAATTATTTACAATCACAGTCTCAATTTTCTTGGTACTGGGTGTGTTGGGAGGAAATTACCAACATAATGTCTGTTGATGAATTACAGAAAATTGAAATTATTAAGAGTGATAGTACCTTAACTGGGCCTCCAATTGTTGTAGATCTGCGAACAGGACATAAATATCATGAAGTTTCTATTTCGCATAAATGGCCCTTTATTGCTGTCGTTTCATATATTGATACATCACATGCAGGAATTGATATAGAGCGTATTGGCACATTTAGTTCTGAATTTCGTGAGTTTTATTTCCAAGTAGAGGTTGATAATTTATATCAGCAGTTTCACCTCGAAAAAAATGATATTAATGAACATCGATTGTTGACACTTTTATGGATATTAAAGGAGTCTTTTATTAAAACCAATGTGTGTATTGCGCATGATGTACATGAGGTTAGGATTGTTCTACGAATGGTTCCGGATATTATAAGGTCTAAACCGGCATTAAATATACAGACTGAGATGCTAGAAGTTGAAATACACTGGCGAGGAGCAAGGTTTTGTGGAGTAGCAGACCTTTATATGCTATCAGATGGATATATCGCATCATTATTAACGATCAAGTAATTTGCTCTCCGTCTTATCTCTCCTAGATAAAGATCCGCAAAGACTTTCAGTTAGCTCAGGAACGAGAGTTCGATAATATACAAGATTTTTTATTTTCACTTCTTGAGTATTGTGCATAAGAGCATTATTTATTTTAGTCTTGATTATTGTTTGGGAGAAAGTATTGATTTTTCTAGGTTATTTTTTCCTGTAGCATAAAATTTATGATGAAAATATAAAGCCTATTTGTGTTTTGGATAATACATTTTTTCTATTTGACCAACCAATTTTGTAACTCTAAAAGGTGTTTTTAGTTCTTCTATATTATCTAAAATAGTTCTATATTTTGAAGGGATATTTTTATATTTTGATTCAAGCTCCATATCCTGTTGTGCATTAAAATGTATAGTAACTAAATTAGATATTTGGTCAGGAGGAGTTTTTTCATATTGCTCATAAACTCTTTTCAATTTAATTAATGCAAATGCATAGTTTTTCCATTCTTCTAGTGAGCAGTTATCTGCAGCTTTCTTGCTTAAGTAAAGTAAAGAAAATCGTAAGCCATCAAATAAAACACCCTTAAATATTGATAAATCAAAATTTTTATTATCAGCTATTTTATTATATTTATCTAAAGTTCTCCTAAACGTTTTTGTCACAATTTCCATTTCGTTAGTTGCTTGTTTCAAAATCTTCTGTTCTGAAGATTCTGTATAACAAAGTTGAGATGAAAGCATGAACAAAAATACGAAAAATCGAATCATTTTATTACCATACATCCCTCTGCAACAGCCTTCCAGAATTGAGATTGTTTATAATCTTGATGAGTCAATTGTTGAAATTCAGCCTCTTGGATTATTCTATTTTTAACTTCATTTGATAGGCCAGAAATTATTGTAAAGAAATCCTGCTAATCTTGTGATGATAGGTTATAAGCTATTTCTCTTTTAGACTGCTTAAGTAACATCTGCATAATTAGTCTTCCAGAATAATCAGTTAGGATTTCGGATTATAGTAGCATAAAGGGGGGAGCTAACGCGCAGTTTCTCATAAAAATTCACTTGCTTTAGCATAGAAATTAATGCACTAGGTGAATCGGTAAATTTTTCAATAGTAGCATGGAATTTTTTTATTCCATCGTATAAGTTCATACAAAAGCAACATAATTTAGCCATAATCAACGCTTGACACTCTTCTTTGTTTTGACCGAATCTTCAACAAATGTAAAAATTAATTGAACATTGATTAGTTATGTGCTTTACTATAATTTAACATTGTTTAATTAATTTGATAGGATACAGTGATGAACAAAGAAAATGTGTTTTTAAATATTTCTCGGCAATGGTTTTCAGGACTTCTATTGCTAATTATGGGAGTCGGTTTTGTCCAGGCAGCAGGGTTATTAAAAGCGGTTAACGGCTCTCAAATTGTTCCCGATATTCGGAGTCATAAAGTCGCGGTTGTGATTGAGGATGGTTATGCCATCACAACGGTTGATCAGGTATTTTTTAACCCATCTACAGAAGATATTGAAGCAATTTATAGCTTTCCTATTCCTGAAAAAGCAGCTGTTTCTGAGTTAACGTTGTGGATAGACGGCAAAGCCATACAAGGTGAAGTGTTAGCAAAACAGCGTGCGAAAAAGATTTATCAGCAAGAAAAAGCCG
>CAZZIX010000011.1:0-28439 GCA_964654345.1 uncultured Methylomarinum sp. | reverse complement strand
GAAAATAACGCTGAGAAAAGGAGGCTATCTGGCCTGTTAAGTTTTTCCAAAATGGCTGCCATTCGTTCACGGACTGAGAGAGGCTCCTTAGTTATTTTATGGTGGCTGAGTTGTTCAACACGATTAAGCACATCTTGAAATGCTAAAAGCATTTCTTTTAAATCAACATCAGGTAATGGATGGTTAATTTCAACGTCTGAAACATCAAGGTTGATATCAAAAATATCCCGTTCATACCTAGGTAGCGAGTCAATATCTTCTGCTGCTTTTTTTATACATTCGTATTCTTGCAATTTCCTTATCAGATATGCTCGAGGATCATCTTCCTCATCTTCCTCCTCATCTGTTTGCCTAGGCAACAACATTCTAGACTTAATTTCTGCTAATAATGCTGCCATCAGTAAATATTCTGCGGCTAATTCCAATTTTAACTCAGACATCATTTCAATATAATTAATATATTGAGCAGTGACATGAGCAATTGGAATATTTAGAATATCCAGATTTTGTTTTCTAATCAAATATAATAATAAATCAAGTGGCCCTTCAAATGTTTCAAGAAAGACTTCCATTGCCCCTGGGGGAATATATAAGTCTTCTGGCAAGTCTAAGAATGGAGTTCCTTGTACTAAAGCAACTTGTTGATCTGTTTCTGATTCAACCTCTACTTCATTATCTGCCACTAGCTTATCTAAAGTCCAGCAATAGAAAAGAATATCTGTTGAGCAATAGCCATAGGATAGCCAAGTATATAACTTAAGCCACCTGTATAGACTAGAGCAATTAAAAAGAAAAAGCCGTAACGCTCTAGTTGATTATATTTCCAAGCTATTTTATTAGGCATAAATGCAGTAATAATTCGGCTCCCATCTAGGGGTGGGATTGGTATCAAATTAAGCAATGCTAACACCAGATTTATTGAGATACCTGCAATTCCTGTATAAATAAGCGGTAAAGAAACAGCTTCTGAATCAAGAATAATTCCTAATCTGGCAATTAAAGCCCAGGCAGTAGCCATTATTAAATTAGAAACAGGGCCAGCCACAGCCACAAGAGCCATGTCTTTTTTCATGTTTTTAAAATTGCGTGTATTAACTGGAACAGGTTTTGCCCAGCCAAAAATCATGCCAGTCCCTGTGATCAATAATAACCCAGGAACAATAATGGTTCCTACTATATCAATATGTTTTATTGGGTTTAAAGTTAAACGGCCCAACATAAAAGCGGTATTATCCCCCTTTTTTTTTGCAACCCAGCCATGTGCAACTTCATGCACGGTAATTGCAAAAATCACAGGTAAAACCCAAACAACGATACGTTGAATTGTTGTGAGTTCATTCATCATATATATAAACTATCCTTTAGTAAATTATTGTTGTTTATTGCTTAGAAACACTAAAAAGAATTGTTGGATTAACGATAAGCCATTAGTCCAACCTACGGGTACAATCTAACCTAACATAGGAGCATCACCAACCCCTTGTCTTGTAATTTCAATATGATTATCAATACAGCTGATCATTGTCGTTTCCTGGGACTCAATGATTCCAAAATCAATAATCAGATTTAGTTCATGCTCCAGTTTTTCTCTTATTTCATAGGGATCTGTTTCTGCCTCATTATTATTGTCTGGCAATATCAAGGTAGAACTAAAGAGAGGCTCATCTAACTCATCCAAAACTTGCTGGATAAAAATATTATCTGGAATCCGAATGCCAATAGTTTTTTTCTTTGGATGTTGAAGTCTTTTAGGCACTTCTTTTGTTGCATTTAAAATAAAAGTAAATGCTCCCGGTGTTAAGGATTTTATCAACCTAAAAGCATCATTCCCTATTTTAGTAAAAGTTGATATTTGAGTCAGATCTTTACAAAGCAAAGTAAAATTGTGTTTATCACTGAGCTGACGAATTCGTCGAATATTATCCAAGGCTCGTTTATCACCAATATGACATGCGATAGCATAAGATGAATCTGTTGGTAAAACAACGATCCCACCTTGCCTTATTATATCAACTGTCTGATGAACTAACCTTCTTTGTGGGTTATCTGGGTGAACTGAGAAATACTGAGCCATCTATAACAAAACAGAGCATGATATTAAAAGCCCTATTGTACCCTATCTTTCTGATTCTTTTTTTGCGACTTTATCGCGTAAATAAACAGGCATTGCCATCTCGACATCAACAGCCTCATTATTGTGAAACCCCATGACACCAAGGGCTGAAATTGCAGATGCTCTTGGCAAATGATCCACTTCAAAATCAATTAGATGCGAACCTAAACACTGGGATAATTCAGCTTGATATACGCCCCAGCCAGAACCAATACCAACGCCTTGCTTATCTGGAAAAATAATATTTTCAGCTAAGGTAACTGCCTCATCACCTATCAATTGTGCAAAACCTTGCTGATTTTTTTGGTAAACACCCCAGAATATTTCACCCATCCGCGCATCCATAGCAGTAAATGCACAAAGTTTTCCTCCTTGTAAAAAATATTGATGTGCAATTGCAGCTAAAGTTGAGACCGGAACAACAGGCAAATCGGCACCAAAAGCTATTCCCTGAATCACACCGGTAGAAATTCTTACCCCTGTAAACGACCCCGGCCCCCGACTAAAGGCTAAGGCATCCAATTGTTGAGGCTTTAATTCTGCATCAGCGAGCAAGGAATCTATCATTGGGAGAATTAATTTTGTATGTATTCTCGGTGCTATTTCGAAACGTTCCTGAATTTCACCATCAATATATAAAGCTGCTGAACAAGCTTCTGTAGAGGTTTCCACTGCTAACAATTTCATTCCTGAGGTTCCTTTTCTACATCTTTTTTAGAAGAAACCCCTTGTTCATTCAGTTTAAAGAATTCTTCCACATCTTTAATATCCCTAGAGCGTTTCATCGGCGGTATGCTGTCTAAAAATTGTTGTCCATAAGCACGTTTTAACAAACGTGGATCACAAACCATTAATACGCCTTTATCATTAACATCTCGAATTAATCGACCTACACCCTGCCGTAGTGCGATCACTGCCGAAGGTAATTGATGCTCAAAAAATGGATTTTTACCTTGTTTTTGTATTGCATCTAAACGTGCTTTTAATACTGGCTCTCCTGGTGAGGAAAAAGGTAATTTATCAATAATCACACAAGATAAGGCATCACCTCTAACATCAACGCCTTCCCAAAAACTGGATGTTGCTAATAAAATAGCATTTCCTTTTTCTTTAAATTGGTCTAATAAAACCGCTTTAGCACGTGTGCCTTGTACTAATAAAGGGTAATCTATTTTATCCTCTAAAATTTCAGCGGCTATTCTTAATGCTCGATGACTGGTAAATAGAAAAAAAGCACGCCCTTTACTGGCTTTTAATACAGGCAATGCAAATTCAACAATTATTTCTGTAAAATTTGATTCGGTTGGCTTTGGTAAGCCTTTGGGGTGATAAAATAAAGATTGTGAGGAAAAGTCGAATGGGCTTTCCCAACTATTACAAGGCGTTTCAGATAACCCTAAGCCTTTAGAGAAATGATTAAAATTATTCGCGACACTTAAAGTAGCTGAGGTAAAAATCCAGCTTGCTTTGTGTTGTTGCATAAACAATTTAAATTCAGCAGCAATATCCAAAGGCGTCTGGCTTAAAGTCAGCGATTTACTATAAGTTTCAAACCAGCGTATCCATTTTCCACTGTTGTTGTTAATCATCCCATCAAGTTGAGTCTCTAGCTCTTCAACTCGATCAAAACAAGTTTCTAAACCTTTTGTTCTGACAGATGCCAATTCTAACCTTTCAGACAATCTTTTTAATTGCTCATGTACTAAGGTTAAAGCACTGGAAATTTTTGGATTGTTTTCTATTTCTTTCCAGTCACCGCGCCGGATTTCCATCCCGAAAGCCAAGCGTAAATCTTTTATCTCAAACTGTAAATCTTCACAAGCAGTACGAAGATCAGGCATGTCTTTAGCATCTTTGAAGTATTCAATCAGCGTATCAGATGCCAACTCATTCAATTGTTTGGCCGTTAAAGAAACACCTAAAAAATTAGAGGCAATATCAGAAAGCTGGTGTGCTTCATCAATGATCACAACTTCAGCATCAGGTAACAACTCACCAAATCCAGTTTCACGTAAAGACCAGTCCGCACACAGAAGGTGATGATTGACAACAATAACATCTGCCTCTTGTGCTTTTTTCCGTGCCTTAACTAAAAAACAATCAGCATAATCAACGCAATCTTGTCCCAGACAATTATCAGCAGTGGATGTAGCTTGAGACCAAATAGGATTTCCTTCTTCTACATCTGAAATTTCAGAAATATCACCCACTAAAGTCTGTTTTGACCACGATTTTATATGGGCTAAACTAGTCGCATCATCTTTTTCAAACCCATAGCTTGAATTTAATGCATTTTCCAGTCGATAAGTGCATAAATAATTAGCTCTGCCTTTTAATAGAGCAGATTTGAAAGGAACATTGATCACTTGTCGAACCAAGGGTAAATCTTTTTTAAACAATTGATCTTGAAGATTTTTTGTCCCTGTTGAGATAATTGTTCTTTTTCTGGAAAAGATGACAGGTACTAAGTATGCAAAAGTTTTTCCAGTTCCTGTCCCAGCTTCTGCAATTAAATTTTCTTTAGATTCGATAGCCTGAGCAATTGCTTTAGCCATCTCCAACTGAGATGAGCGAGGTAAATAACCAGAAATTACTTTTGAAATAGAGCCATCGCTACTAAAAAATGATTCGAGTTCTTTCATTAAATCTGGAATATACAGCTAAGGTAAAGTAAGGAAGCGGAGAAAATAAATTTTAATAGACTACCCATTTATAAATTAAATATTATTAGCCTTCAACTTAGCCTCTTTAGCACCATGGAAATTTTTCTGTTGTTTTCTAGCTTCACTAATTAAATACCAGGCACGTTTTTTTAGTGCTCTATCATTTGCTGATAATAACGCGGCTTTTTTTGCGAGGGATTCTGCTAATCTGGACTTAGATTGTTGTAGTCTAACTCTTGCTAGTTTATAAGTTAACAATGGGTTCCTTGAATCAATTCTTAACGCTCGTTCAAGTGTTACGACTGCCGAGTCCAAATCTCCAGCTCTTGAGCTTTTATCAGCGTCAGTAATCAGAGCTAAAATAGCGGGTGACAATCTCTTACGAGTAGGAGGTGTATTTTCTCTCTTTCTATAGGAATAAGAGGGTTTATCTTCCCATCTCTTTTCTTCAATTTCCGGCTCTCCAATCTCTGATTGTATGGGTGTTAATTCAGGGTCAAAAGGCTGTTCAAAGATCTCACTCTCATTATCTACTCTAGGTTTAGCTGGAATGGATGTTTTCTGTTCATAAGGATTATTTGTTTGTGAAGTTTTATAAACAGGTGCTGGAGAGTTGTTTCTACTAAAATGTGTACATCCCACCATTAAACTAACTATAAAAAAAACAGCAATGCCGCCCCATCTTGCAACAATTTGATTAAAAAAGTTCAATATCTTCATCTTCATCGTCATCCACCTTTCCTGCTAATTGAATTGCTTCATCAATGCTTTTTCCTTGCAGAATGGCATCAAACATTACTTTTTCTGACTCCATAGTATAGCGATTTCGTATTTCTTTCTGAAAATCCGTCCATTCCTTCGGATTATATAATCTCTCAGGACTTTCTACTAATTTGGTAAGACCTTTTAAACTATCTGCAACATGCGAAAGTGATTGCTGTAATTTATCATAAAACTGAAAGGCAACAATTGATGCCTGTATTTTTTGACTTGTTTCTTCACAATACCCTAATGCGGCCTCTTTTTCATCACTTGGGCTTAAAGATTCTAATACATCATTAATTTTGTTCATCTGCCCAACTAATGAGGTAAAGGAGTCCGTCAATGTGTTTACAGAGGCATCACCTTCTTTCATCCCTTTTTCAACTTGAGCGACAGACACTGTCAAGAGTCTGACCGTTTCTCTCACCTGACTCCAATCAAGATCAGGCTGTTTTGAATTTGATTCCACCATATTCTTCTTTCCCTAAAACAGAAATTATAATTTATATTGATAAATTGCTTGAACTTTCTAAATTACAGTGTATAAAAACACACCATTGTACTTTGAAAAAATCGGTTAGTATAACAAATAACTTATACAACGACCTCTTAAACAATTAGAATATAATCACAGAATACAAATTTTTATAATTATAAGGATAAAATAATGTCAATCAATAACTTGCAAATAGAACCTGATTTTTATTTTAAACGGCCATTTTTTATTATTTTGTTATTCTGCATCACTTTATTAGGATGCGATAGTGAAGAAAATAAAAATAAGAAAGACTTCTCAATTAAGCAAACTATTCAAAAATACACCAAAGACACCACTCTTAAAGGCAAAGTAAGTAACAAAAAGGGTTTAATTAAATCGGGGTTTATAAGTGCAACAGATAACAAGGGAAAAATTGTCGCTATAATAGAGTTAAAGAATAGCAGTACTTACTCAATAATCATTCCAGCAGGTATTGAATTACCTTTAGTCTTGACTTTTTCACCTAAGGAAAAAAGTGCAGAAAAAGACAAGCTGATTACTGTAGCAATTTATACCTCTATTAAAAAATATGACATTAATGACTTAACTACTTTAATTGCTAAAAAAGCCAAGTCATTAGGCGGCTATACCCACCCAAATATGTCGATTGCCGCAGATCAGACTGTTGGTATCCCTGATGCTAACAAGACATCAACTGGTTTTAGAGGTGACCCTACAAAACAATATGGCGGATGGCACTAAATTATAATTTTCTTCTTTGAGTAAGTGCTAAGTTCTTACTTAAGGAACCCCTATTCATAGATGAATAGAGGTTCCTTAACACTATAAAGGTCTGATAAGCTACAAACATTATCATAGCCATCAGTTTTTGGAAAATAGGAATATTGTGATAAAAGACCTTATTCCCTTCTTTTACAAAGTTATCAAACTTTATGCCATTGTTGGTTTATTTATTTCCAGTTTCCTTAAATTTATACCTATTCCAAGATTACTCATATATTATATAGGTGAATCATCATATAACCAGATACTAATTTTTAAGATTGTAGTATAATTCCTAGTCAGCAATAAAAAAACCTCTCCTATCATCAACCGTATAATTTTGTACAAACTCATGCGTCTCTTTAACTTAGTTGTTTATTTTTTTCTTTTTTTTCTTAGTACAGCTTCTTATTCGATCACGCAAGTGCCTGCCACAGAAGAAACCTTTCTTGGCAAAATAGAAGATTTTTGTCCTAAAACAGTAGACCCAACTTGGCGTAAAAAACACACTATAGAAAATGTATCAATTGCATCCACGCCTGTTTGTATGCCTGATAACCCCTATGAAATTTCTGCCTTTGTAAAAGGGACAAACAATGTATCAATGTCTACCCTGATGCAAACACAGCTTTCTTCTGACAGTCTAATTAAAACCAATGACATAGATGGTGATGGTGATCCAGATGAGATCCATATCCGACTTGAAGTAATTGAATTGAATGGTTTTTCGCCTGATTTAAAAGACCCCATTACTACTTACAAAATCGCACCAGGTATTAAACCGGGATTTTGGGTTTTTTCACCCAAAAGTAGAGGTATGTCTACCGAGAGCTTTGCCAGCACAAAAGCCAATTCACTATTACGCGCACCCTCTTCTTCTATTCGTGTTGAGCAGGGGGATAAAATAATAGTTACTCTTGAAAATTCACATTATTTTCCACATAGCATCCATTTTCATGGTGTTGACCATCCCTTTCAAAAAGAAAATGGAGAAGGAAATGACGGCGTTCCTCAAACCAGTAATAAATTGACGATGCCTGGAAAAACCTTTTCTTATGAATTAACTCCCAGACAGACTGGAACTATGATTTATCACTGCCATGTTCAAGCTCATACTCATATATTAATGGGGTTAATTGGCATGTTTATTGTTGAAGAAAATCGGCCAAATAACTGGGTACAAACATTTAATATAGGCAATGGTTTTGTGCGTCATTCTTCTGTCGCTGTTAAAGAGGAATACACTCAAGAATACGATCTACAATATCAGGATGTAGATAGAGAACTTCATAATTTAATCCAGACTGCCAATGATTCAAGGTTATTAGCAAAAGCCTATAATCGTGAATACAACATTACAGAAAGAACACCAGAATACTTTATTTTAAATGGTCACTCATTCCCTTTTACCTTAAGAGATTCTCTGGTAGTTGTTAAACCCGATGAAAAAGTAAAACTCCGTGTTTTTAATGCAGGCGATCAACAAATTGCTCTACACACCCATGGGTTTAAACCTACTGCAACCCATTTAGATGGAGTAAAACTCAAACCAGAAGCACGAATTCAACGAGACGTTTTTACTGTTGGTCCAGCTCAACGTGTAGATTTAGAGTTATATGCTCATAATGATGGACTAAATAGTATGGGGCCAGGCATTTGGACCTTTCATGATCATACTGAAGAAGCGGTTACCACTAATGGAATATACCCTGGTGGACATATTAGTGCGGTTGCTTTTGAATCGTTTCTAGGAGCCAATGGTATGCCGAAGTTGCAAGGTGTTGACGTAAGCCCTTTTTTTACCGAAGAATTTTATCAAAAGAAAATTCCAGTCTGGACGATGTCTGATGATAAAAAGCTTTATGGAGAAATAGGTAAAAATGTGAATCAAATACAAAAAGCCAAGTCTGAACCATTTTCTTTTGATAAATCACAAATAGCAGTATTAGCACTACAGATACTTCTGTTACTTATCACTCTTTTTCTGTTTAGTAAAATCGTTAAAAAAACAAATGATTAATAAAAAGTCGTTAAAATTATTTTCTACTGAAACATTGGTGATACTTAGCTTAGGTTCATCAATAGCGAATTCAGAAGATACTTTTGATAGTAAGCAAATCACTCAGAACAAGAACCATCAACATTCGGAAAAAAAAGCAATGGAAGGCGTGTGTGGAAGCAATATGAATATGAATATGGATCTGAAAGGGATGGTGATGTATGAAAACAAAGATAAGCTACCCAAGGATTGTAAAGAAATATCAGAGGATGTAACAATTAAAGTTGCAGCAGGAACTAAATATGCAGAGCAGTACCCCGGCACTGTTTTTGGTTTTGACAACCATCAGTGGCAGGCCAAACCCTGTGCTCGCATAACTGTCGAGTTTACTAATGATGATGAAATTCGTCATCAATGGATGATTCACGGCTTACCTAAATATCTTTATCCAGAAGGCATGTTCCATATTGAAGTGAATGGTTCAGGGAAAAAGACAGGGACTTTTATTGTTCCTAATAGCCATTTTACTTATTTAGTCCATTGTGACATTGCTCAACATATGGAAAAAGGGATGAAAGCTCAACTTAAAGTTGGAAAAGGTCGAGGTAATTTACCTAGTATTCCTGGCATATCTAACCCTACTTTTCCTGATAACTTTAACAAAAAAGAAAATATTAATTGAAACGCACTAAAAAGATAAAGTATTTATCTGCTCCTGTTTTCTGTCGGAAAAACCGACATAAGACTGATCTAAAACGCCTGCTTCTCTTGCTAATTTTTTAAAGTTTTCTGAGCGGTTAGTCATTTCCGAAGCAACTAGAATAAGCTCTAGTTCTAATGGTGGTAAGGTTTTCATTAGATTTTTCACTAACTCTGGATTCACACCATTATATCCATAATCACCTAATGATAATGCTCTTGAAAAACCATAAAACTGTTGCATTCGACTTTCACAAAGTTGACTATACCTTAGCCTCTTAGTTTTATTTTTTAATGATGCTTTAATCGCCAATGTTGCTGTGGCTGCATTATACAAAGCATTCTGCACCCCGTGTGAAAAGATAGGGTCAACAAAGGCTGCAGCATCTCCAATACAATAATAATTTTCACCACAAATATTATTCGAATAATAGGAATAATCCGGACGATATTGCAAAGAGCCTTCAATAAATTGAGCAGGTTCCAATAATTTACTTAAATAAGGTAGCTGTGAGCAGGTTTGCTTAAAAAATAGTTCCTTTTGCTGTTTATTCATCCCTTTTGTTCGATCAGATGGGATAACAAGTCCAACGCTTGTCTTGCCCCGCAATATAATATGCCAAATCCAGCCACCTTCGAATGACATAACAAAAGTCACTGGTTTTACGGTAGTTAGTGCCTCTTCTGGGTAGCTTTGGCGATCGACACCAGCAAAACGAGAATTTTTAAAATATCCCCATAATGACAAAAAATTAAACTGCGAACTAATTGTTTGTCTAACTTTAAATTGATTAGCTAAAAAAGAGCTATGTCCACTAGCATCGATAATATACTGACAGCGAATTGTTCCTTCATTATTACTATCTCCTCGTTTGTCAGTATAAAAAACTTGTGGCCATTCCTTATTGCTAAAATCCACTTTTTTAACGGCTACTTGATTAATTATGTTGGCACCACAACTAACCGCATGTTTAAGTAAAATATTATCAAAAATATCACGTTCTACATGTAAGCCCGGTCGCTTATAGCCAAAATCAGAAAACATAATCTGGTGGATTTTATCATCCCAAACAGTAATTCCACCGGCTTTGGCTAAAAAACCTTCTTGTTCTATTTTTTCTGTTACCCCAGTCATATCTGTAAATTTCCAGATATGAGGGATTAAACTTTCACCTACTTGGTTGCGTGGAAATATGGAGCGCTCCAGTAAAACCACATCAATATCTGCCTGAGCTAGATGTGTGGCAGCACTGCTGCCCGCAGGACCACCACCTATAACTAAAACATCACAATTTTTTGGTATTTCATTCATTTAATATATTGAGCCTTAAAAATCACCTAACCTAGCATTATCAGTAGGTGCTGTTAACCAGCTAGCTATATCACTACCCAAGATTTCTACACAACTGTTTAATATAGTACAAGTCCCTTTAAATGTAGCAAAATATCCCCCAGTCGTTTCGCGTAATGCTTTAAAGCTACCTAATACTTCACCCTCTTTTGTTAATGTACCTTTTACCCCAACATTACCCCCTCTATTACCCCACTTAGCTCTACCTCTATCACCATTAATATACTCAATTTCAATAGTTAAAATTTGAGCCTCACTCAATGTGTCAGTTGAATCAGATAATATACGCGTATATTGACTAGCTGAATTTTCTTTAATTGCCTGAGCTAAATTTTCACCCAAATCGCAATCTTTTTTTACTGCATTTTTGACAAATGACTCTTTAATATAATTAATAGGTCTAATAACTAATGTACCCGAACCATTTTGTCCATTAGTTTTGGAACTGGTTTCTACAACTTCTGTTGAATTAGCTGAAGAAGATGTTATTCTATCTTTTGCACATCCATTCAAGCACAATAGTAAAACACATAAATACAATAAATTATTTTTCATAATTGTCCTGTTTAAGTATAAAAATATGATTAAAGAAAATCTGGTAACCACCTATTTACTTTAGCTCTATATTTTTTAAAATCCCGACCAAAGATCTGATAGAGCTTTGGTTCTTCATAAAGCACTATAAACATCTGAAAACAAATAATCACGAACAACCCATAAATAAAGATAGCTGGCCGAGAATAAATTAAAGCCCAACCAGAAATAACTAAAAGAACACCAACATACATTGGGTTTCTGCTGTAATGATACAACCCTCTCACTACAAGGTGTTTTGGTGCTGCAATAGGTGCAGGCGTCCCCTTACCAAATGATACAAAATCCCATACACACCAGCTATAAATAACTAAGCCACAAGCTAATAAAAATGAGCCAGACAGAAAAAAAAAAATATTTTCAGTTACTTTTTCTTCTGCAATGAGTATGGGTATTAATATGGCTACAATCCCAGGGACGATGACTGAAAAGATAACACTTTTAACAAACAAATTAAGCATATTATTTTTTGATTGCTTGGTTCTTTAACTCGTTTTAATCAGACTAAAATTGCTAATTCTGTTCCGTTTTTATAATAAGAGGGCAAAGGATAAACCCTAGCACAACACCAAAAGCGACGACACTAGCCAAAATTCTTAGTGATGCACTCTCTGCCGTGATTAAACACCCAAAGGCTAAAGCACTTGTTAACATAGAGGCGGCCATCGCTTGATAGGTTAAGTTAATATCTCCTCCACGGTTTTCTTGATAAAAAATACCGTAATCAACACAAATGGCAACCACAAGTAAAAACCCAACTAAGTGTAAAAAGCTAATTGCTTCACCCGTAAATGACCAAAGGGCTAAAATTAAAAATGCTGATAATACAGCAGGTAATAGCGTTTGTATTGCTTTGGAGAGACTTCTATAACGAACAATCAGTAAAAGAATAATGAGTGCTAAGCCCACAGACAAGAGAACTTTTGCTCTATTAGTATAGTCTTGAGTCATATTGTTAAGCATATCTCGCTGACTAAAATATTGTGCTCCTTCTATTCCTTCTAATGCCTTTTTAACAGCAATAGGTTGGTGATCGGCAAGCCAAATCATAATGATAGTTTGATTTTTACCTATCACTATTCGACTATCTATTAGTTTTTTTACCGGTGTTTCTAATACTTGTTCTAGTGTTAGAGCTGGTTTTGATGGATAGTTCAATTGCCCTAAACGTTTTACAGAAAGCCCTTGCTGTTTTAGCGCCTGTTGCCAATACAATTGGTTTTTATCAGTTAACTTTTTTTGTAATAAAAATTGATTTAATTGCTGCTTTTGAGCAGAAAGTAACCAAGGATAAAGCCCAAAGTAATCAGATAAATCACCCTTTTGTTTTAATTGCTCTAATAGGGGATAAACTTGTTCAGTTTTTTGTAATGCAGCTTCAACATTTTTACCTGTCACCATCACAAAACGCCCTGGCTCAATACTAGTCATTCGCCCCCGAATTTCTTTATCATTTTTCTTTAGATAATTTAATTCTGGAGTTAAATCTTGCATATCACTTAACCAGTGTAAGGATTTTAATCCAAACAATGAAATAGCGACAATAATAAGCAATAGCCCAATTAACCACGGTCTAAATCGTTGACTAAAAGTAGCCCATGTCGCTACTAACGGCACTTTCAACTGGTGATGTTTATTTTTAGCGACTAGATAAGGCAATACAGTTCGTGTTAGCACTAGGCTAACGATAATCCCACTAGCGGCATAAACAGCTACTTGTTGAAAACCAGGATAGCCAGAAATACCGAGAGCAACATAGCCAATCATTGTGGTAATACCACCCAGTAGCATACTCGGCCAAATTTTAGTAATAGCCAGAATTCTTTGCTCTTGCTTTACTGCTTGAGCATGGGCTACCGCATGTATTGGATAATCAATACATATTCCGACTAAAGTAGAGCCAATCGCAATAGTCATTCCATGCACATAGCCAAAAATTAGTTGCGTGCTTAGTATGGAACTTAAAATAACAATAATTAATAAAGTAAAAACTTGAAGCATAACGCCAAAGGAGCGAAATATAAGCAAGAATAATAGCAGAAGAGCAATAGTTGATAATGCGCTAACTTTAACAATATCTCCTTGAATTAAGGACTGGGTAGCCACTGCAAAAACAGCAACGCCAGTCATATCTAACTGATATGTTTGTTCTTTGTTAGTTGATTGATTAAAGTTATTAAAAACCGTTTTAATTGCAGCTTGAATACGGCCTTGTTCAAAAGCATCTAAACCTGGGGCAGCTGTTTCTAAGATCAAATTTCTATACTTTTTATCCTGGCTAGTCACTTGCTGCATTTGACCACTTAAACCTTTAAACCCATTTAGGGTAAGCAAAAGAGGATCTTGCAAGGCTATTTTTTTAACCATTGACCCTTGAGGTGATAATAATGATTTTTTTAATAGCTTAGCTTGTTGTTCCAATCCACTGGGAGAAAAAAGTTGTTCTAATTCTTGTCCAGAATCAAGACTGTATAAAGCACTTCCATATTGACTATATAAAGTTTGCATGACTTGTGCAACATCACCCTGTTTACCAGGTGACCATACATCTAATACGCCATCAATTTTTTTTAACTGATCTTGAAAAGAACGAATAAATTCTTTGGAAACCCTGGTTCCACCCTCTGCACCCACAGAAAGTAAATAACGTCTGGACAATGCACCAGATTGCATTTCACTGGCTAATAAAATTTCTTCAGCATTATCTCCCGCAATAATAAAAGCTGAAATATCTGTTTTGAAATTGACGAAAAAGACCACTATCAGTGTTAATAATGGTGGGAGTAAATAGTACAGAGCCTTACGCCAGTTGAACAAGCTTATTCTCCTTGAAGCTCTTGGTATAGGCGAATGGCTATATTTTTAACCCGTTCTCCACTGGCATCTTTTTGTAAAGTAAACTCACTGCTATCTCCATCAGCTTGTTTCATACTGATTTTATCTACTTGTTGATCCGTTGCTCCTGAGACTAAGGTACTAAAACCAAGCTCTTGATTATTTTTTGGAGTTAAGTTCATCGTCCACCCTTTAGCTGTAGAGCTAAAGTCAACTTGATACATATTTCTTAGTAATGCTTCATCAGCATTGATCAATGCTTTAAAAACGGCAACATTTAGGCTAATTAAATCATTTTTATCTAGTTCTCCTTGATGCCGAAAATTATTTTGTTGATCAAAATAAAACATTTTGTCGCCCTTAATTCCCATTAAAACGCGTTTTGGAAGTAACTGTTCTTTAACCATTAAATCGGGTGGTAAGGAATACATAAACCCACTTCCCTCCCAAGGTTGATCCATTAATTCAAGTGTCTTGGTTTCTTTATAAGCAATACGAGTTGCTTGTTCTGATTTCATTGCTTGCATTAAGGAGCTTAATGAATCTTTAGAATAAGCATTATTAAAAGAAAGGGCTAAAAAAAGAAGAAAGATCGATTTTAGTATTTTGTTAAAAAACTGTTGAGCAGCCATTTTATTGATAGTAAACAAAGTTAAGAGGATTTATTAATCACCTAGAATGAACATCAACCCATATTTTTCGCCCATTGACAAATAAAGTTTTAATAGATGATTGAACATTTGGGATTACAAAATCAGGAAAGTGATAATGTCTATAAATATATTCACCGATAGATAAAATGCCCATCATTGCATAGATAATAATTCCATTATAAAGAGTCCACCAGTAATCTGAACCCCAAACTGCTAATAAAATACACATCATTGCATTCATGGCAAAGAACGCTGTCCATAACATGGTTAGTTTTCTGCAATATGGGCCAACATAAGATGGAAACTCAGGGAATTCTAAACGCACAAAACTTTCAATAAGAGACGGGCCTTTTCCTTTGAGCAAGGTGCGACCAAAAAAGTACATCAACATTAATTGAATTAATACCGGCAATACTTTTGCTGTAATGGTTTGTAGATAATAAGCCCCTAACAACAAAGTGATGGCAATAAGCACTTTTTTTATTTTAGTTCGAGTCGTTTTAGCGCTAAAAGCTTGTAGCAAATAAACAGTAGAGATAATGGTAGGTGCTATCCATGCCATGCCACTCTCTATTCCCTTATAAACTAAATAAGGATAAAGCATGAATAGGCAAGTAATCACAGTTCCCTTGATTTTATTCAGCATGACCTCAGCACAGCTCCTTTTTTAAATCAAAGATATACCTCTTAAAGATAGAGATTCTATAATAAATAAACAAAAATAATAAAAACACTAATGAGCTGATACTTATAATTTCCCTTGTTAATGGAATTAAATAGAGTGAACTGATAAGTTCTACTAAAATTAGTCCAATAACAATTGAGGCAATAGTTCGGTTGTTTAATCGAGTACAAAAATAAGCTCCCAAAGGCGCACCAACAACAACAACGGGGATTGCTGCTAACCAGTAATTTTCTACTGTAACTGTAAATCCATCAAGTACAAATATATGTAATGCAAATCCAACCCAAGCATTTATAGCCATTAATATTACTGATGTTGGAGTTGATATTTTTTCTGGTAAACGGAATAATAAAACCATGACAGAAAAACAAATAATATCAATCCCTGTCCCCACCAAACCAGTCATAATACCACCCAAAAAACCTGTGACTAGAACAATCTGTTTTTCAAAATGAGTCATCATTGGCATGGTTTTATTATAAACTCGTGGTCTCCAGTTTATTAAAAGTAAGGTCAAAGCAAAACTAGAGACCATTGCCGTAAACAACATTTTTATCAATGCGCTAGATAATAAAGGGCTTATTAACAAAGATCCCGCTGTAACACCAAAAAAACCACCTAAAGATGCCCATAGAATAAAGCGCCATTCTACGGTTACTCGCATAACAATTATTGTCAACGATGCCGCCAGCATTCCAATACTTTGAATCGCTAATGAAAATACTTTAGCATCAAAAGGAAGTACATGAAGTATCTTGGTAAAAACGGGGAAAGCAATGGCTCCACCTCCCTCACTCGTTGCACCTGCAATAAAAGATCCAAATATCATGGTTAGTGTGACAGGCCAGTTCTGAATAATTATTGCAAGAGAAAAAGGGCTAGTATATCCATACCAAATACCCCACGAAAGAATGATTAGGAAAATGCTGAATAGCAAAGTTTTATTCAATTTTGGGCCATGGACAAAAAGATGTGAAGACAAATTTAAACTAATAATAATTTACACAAGGCTTGACTGAAATTAAAAAAAATTGAGCCATGTAGATTTGGCTAAACTTAGGCAGCTGGAAATAAATAGCTTAATATTTTTAACGAATCTATTTGTTGGGTTGCCAAGAAGACGGCAGCCCAACCTACAAAATAATCTATTAATTACACTTTATGATAAATATCCGCACCTTCATCTAAGAATTGTTTAGATTTTTCATCCATTCCTTGTTTCAGTGCTTCTTCATCTTTAATTCCTTTTGCAGCAGCATACTCCCTCACATCTTGCGATATTTTCATAGAACAAAAATGTGGCCCACACATAGAACAAAAATGGGCAACTTTAGCAGAATCTTTAGGTAAGGTTTCATCATGAAAAGATTTTGCTTTCTCAGGATCCAGAGCAATATTAAATTGATCTTCCCAACGAAATTCAAACCGCGCTTTAGACATGGCATTATCCCTCGCTTGAGCACCAGGATGGCCTTTAGCTAAATCTGCCGCATGAGCAGCAATTTTATAGGTAACAATACCTTCCCTTACATCTTCTTTATTAGGCAATCCTAAATGTTCTTTTTGAGTCACATAACAAAGCATGGCACATCCGTACCAGCCAATATTAGCAGCACCAATAACCGAAGTAATATGGTCATAGCCAGGAGCAATATCAGTAGTCAAAGGCCCTAATGTATAAAAAGGAGCTTCTTGACAATCTTCCAGCTGCTTATCCATATTAATTTTAATCATCTGCAATGGCACATGACCTGGCCCTTCAATCATGGTTTGTACATCATGTTCCCAAGCTATTTTGGTTAATTCGCCTAAGGTTTCCAATTCTGCAAATTGTGCTTCATCATTTGCATCATAAATAGAGCCGGGGCGTAAACCATCACCTAAAGAAAATGATACATCATAGGCTTTCATGATTTCACAAATATCTTCAAAATGCGTATACAAGAAACTTTCGGTATGGTGTGCCAGACACCATTTCGCCATGATTGATCCACCACGAGAGACAATTCCTGTCATTCTTTTTGCAGTCATCGGGACATGATGTAAACGTACGCCAGCATGGATTGTAAAATAATCTACCCCCTGCTCTGCTTGTTCTATCAATGTATCACGAAAAATTTCCCAGGTTAAATCTTCTGCTTTTCCATTAACTTTTTCTAATGCTTGATAAATTGGTACGGTGCCTATTGGTACAGGTGAGTTACGTAAAATCCATTCGCGGGTTTCATGAATGTTTTTACCTGTTGATAAATCCATTATCGTATCGCCACCCCATCGAATACCCCAAAGCATTTTTTCCACTTCTTCTTCAATAGATGAAGTAACAGCAGAATTACCTAAGTTTCCATTGATTTTTACCAGAAAATTACGTCCAATAATCATCGGCTCTAATTCTGGATGATTAATATTCGCAGGAATAATAGCCCGTCCTCTAGCAACCTCATCTCGAACAAATTCAGGGGTAATTGATTCAGGAATATCTGCACCGAACCTTTCACCTGCGTGCTGTCCTTTATAAAGCGCACGCATTTCTGTCATATTCTGGTTTTCCCGAATAGCAATATATTCCATTTCTGGAGTAATAATGCCTTGTCTCGCATAATGCATTTGACTTACATTTTTACCGGCTTTTGCCTTACGTGGTTTGCTAATATGAGAAAACCGCATCTCTTTAGTTTCTGGATCTTCTAGCCGTTCTTGACCGTAATCAGAACTAGGGCCAGATAATTCTTCAGTATCATCCCTTTCGGCTATCCACGTTGCTCTAATCGAAGCCAACCCTTCTTGTAAATTAATATCGACATTAGGGTCTGTGTAGACGCCTGAAGTGTCATAAACATAAAGTGGACCATTCTTTTCTTCGCCAAAATAAACTGGGGTATCGGACAAAGTGATTTTACGCATAGGTACTTGTATATCTGGACGACTACCTTCTACATAAATTTTATCTGATGCTGGATAGGAATCAATTTTGACGCTACTGGTTCCAGTAGCAGTAATATCTTTACGGACAGCGCTCATGCATAGCTCCACTATTGTTAAGCTTCAAAGCGCAGGAAAGAAAGTGCTGGCTTTCCTACGCCGGTATTAGCCGGGTTCAGGTTCAAAGGGTTTTTCTCAGCATTTATAATGCACCCCTAGCCTTTTGAGTAACGATATAAAATATATGAAAATGAATTAGATTGCAAGTTTAGAAAAGATGTTGCTTTTTTAATTCATATAGGATATATGAAAGAAAATTATTGATATTCTTTTTTTGTCAAAATAAAAACCCTATAAACTTGGAATTACTTTTTACACATTGTTAAATAATATCAATAACCTGAAATAAATATATTTTAAAAACACTAAAAAAAATATTATTCCTTTCTCACAAAGCTGTCATATATCCCAATTTTTTGTCATAATCTGCCTTCATCTTAATATGCTTGGAATAGTGTAATGGACAATCAAATCTTGCAAAATAAATCCTTTTTAAAACATGATGTATTTAGAGCACTTACTGCTTTCACCTTTATATTAGGTGTTATTTATTTTGTATCCTCTTTTATCCTCCCAGAATCTGGTAATCCTATCCTTATTACTGCCGCAGCTTTTGGTGCGTATATGGCAATTAATATTGGTGCAAATGATGTAGCAAACAATGTGGGACCCGCAGTAGGATCAAAAGCGTTAACTCTTGGAGGTGCCATTGTTATCGCGGCCATATTTGAGTCTGCAGGAGCATTGATTGCTGGAGGTGATGTTGTCAGTACTATTAAAAAAGGTATTATTGATCCTAGCTTAATTACTGATTCTAATACTTTTATCTGGCTAATGATGGCTGCTTTGCTAGCAGCTGCAATTTGGCTAAATATTGCAACCGCCCTTAATGCCCCTGTTTCTACAACTCATTCAATCGTAGGTGGAGTGCTTGGTGCGGGTATTGCTGCGGGAGGATTTGGTATTGCTAATTGGCCAGTATTTGGAAAAATAGCAGCAAGTTGGATTATTTCTCCTGTTTTTGGAGGTGTGATCGCAGCCTCATTTCTCTATTTAATTAAACGTACAATCACTTATAAAGAAGATAGGATTGCTGCCGCAAAAAAAATAGTCCCCTATTTAATTTCTTTTATGGTTTGGGTCTTTTCCACCTATTTAATTTTAAAAGGTCTTAAAAAACTTTGGAAAGTTGATATATTCATTGCAGGTGGAATTGGTTTTGCTATTGCTGTTGTGACTTTTTTTGTTGTAACCGCTTTAATCAAAAAAGCAGCCTCTCGGATGGAAAATACTAAAGAAAGCGTTAATAATTTATTTACTCTCCCTTTAATTTTTTCTGCTGCACTCCTTAGTTTTGCCCATGGAGCGAATGATGTTGCCAATGCGGTTGGCCCTTTAGCTGCAATTAACGATGCAGTTTTAACTGCGGGTATTGTACAAAAAGCATCAATTCCTATCTGGGTTATGATGATTGGTGCAGTAGGCATTTCAATCGGCCTGGCTTTATATGGCCCTAAACTCATAAAAACTGTTGGTTCAGAAATCACCGAGCTAACTAAAATCCGTTCATTTTGCGTTGCTCTTTCAGCGGCCATAACAGTCATTATTGCCAGTCAATTAGGTTTACCTGTTAGCTCCACACACATTGCCGTCGGTGCTATTTTTGGTGTAGGTTTTTTGCGAGAATATTTAAAAAATAATTACGCGAAGAGAATTGATGAAATTAGAGATCATCATAAACACGATGAACCTGAAAAAGTTGAAGCTTTACTAAAAGAATTTGAACTAGCTTCAATGGAAACTAAAGCAAAAATTCTAGCTGATTTAAAAGCAAAAACAGCGATCACTCGACTAACAGGAAAAGAGCGTAAAAGCCTAAAGAAAGGATATAAACAAGAACTGGTTAAACGTTCTCATTTATACAAAATTGCTACAGCATGGATTGTTACAGTACCATTATCAGGATTATTAGCTGCATTTTTGTTTTTCACCATTCGCGGGTTCATGCTACCTTGAATTTGACTAACAACTTTTACAAAGTCTTTAGTACCGAAATAATAAGTGATCTAAAATATTTATAAGGCTATTTAACAAAATTTTTATCGTCACTTTAATTAAAAAAACTAAAGCTTGTTCAGACTCTTATAAGCACTATCAAAAAAACAACTCAAACAATTTATATTAACTCACATATATTGATAAATCATAAAAGCCATCTAATATCGTTTAGAAAATGATTTTTCTAAAAAAAGATGATATTATTCCGCCAATTACATCTAACATTCTATCGCTAATGTCAACGGACACAAAAGCTCAGACTTATAAAAAAAACGCACTAGAAATTAAAAGCACTTCCATTAGCACTTCTGTTTTAGCAATCTATAGTACCGATTTAAAACAAATTGATATTTTGTTGCAAGAAAAAATCTCGTTGGCACCTGAATTCTTTAAAAATTCAGCATTGCTTATTGATTTGCAAGACTGTCCAAAACAAAAACCTGCTCTTGACTTATCTGCTTTAATTGAACTTTTATATGCTAAAAAACTAATCCCAATTGGTATTAGTGGAGGTAATGCTGAACAAAATAAAATTGCATTATCTTTTAAAATACCTGTTCGTACAATTCGGGGTGCAACCTTAAAAAATAGCAGCAATCAAAAAGATCAGCTGGAAATCGTTCCGCTGATAGAGGAAGAAACAAAAACTGAAGTTGATTCTTCTTCTGCACCTCTTGTAGAGAATATGATTATTGCTCAGCCCATTCGCTCTGGTCAACGAATTTACGCAAAAGGGGATTTAACGGTATTATCACATGTCGGTGCGGGAGCTGAAATCATGGCTGAAGGGAGCATTCATATTTATGGTGCACTCAGAGGACGTGCGTTAGCAGGTGTTCAAGGGAATACTGAAAGCCGTATATTTTGCAAAGCTTTAGAGGCTGAACTTATTTCTATTGCTGGAACCTATAAAATCAGTGAAGAAATTGACAAAGAAAATAACACCGAGCCTGTACAAATTTATTTACAAAAAAAATCATTAATTATTGAAAAACTGTAGAGAAAATTAAAATGACATTTCCAATCACTACAATTAAAGAGGACAAAAACATTGGCTAGAATTATTGTCGTAACATCAGGAAAAGGTGGCGTAGGAAAAACAACTACCAGTGCCGCTATTGCCATGGGGCTAGCAAAAAAAGGCCATAAAACAGCAGTTATTGATTTTGATGTAGGTCTTCGAAATCTTGATCTCATTATGGGTTGTGAGCGACGAGTTGTTTATGATTTTGTTAATGTCATTAATGGTGAATCAACATTAAAACAAGCACTTATTAAAGATAAACGCTGTGACAAGCTATTTATTTTACCCGCCTCCCAAACGCGTGATAAAGATGCATTAACTCAAGAAGGTGTGGGTAAAGTTTTAGATGATCTAGCCAAAGACTTTAAGTACATTGTTTGTGATTCACCGGCGGGTATTGAACGTGGCGCAAATTTAGCCATGTATTTTGCTGATGACGCTATTGTGGTGACAAACCCAGAAGTTGCTTCTGTAAGAGATTCTGATCGTATGCTAGGTATTTTAGCTAGTAAATCCAAAAGAGCGACTAATGATGAAGAACCGATTAAAGAGTATTTGCTTCTAACTCGGTACTCACCAAAAAGAGTAAAAATTGGCGAAATGTTAAGTGTTGAAGATGTTCAAGATATTCTTTCACTACATTTATTAGGTGTGATCCCTGAATCAAAAGCTGTTTTGAATGCATCTAACTCTGGTACTCCTGTAATTCTTGATGAAGAGAGTAATGCTGGACAAGCCTACGCTGATGTTGTCTCACGTTATTTAGGTGAAAACACACCCCATCGGTTTATTAATGAGGAGAAAAGAGGCTTGTTTAGTAGATTATTTGGAGGAAAATAATGAGCTTACTGGACTATTTTAGATCATCTAAACCTAAATCAGCCTCTATTGCAAAAGAAAGATTGCAAATCCTTGTTGCTCACGAACGTTCATCTAAAAATCAACCCTCTTATTTACCACAACTGCAACAAGAGTTACTTGCAGTTATACAGAAATATATCAATGTTGACCAGGGTGATCTTTCAGTAAATTTTGAACAAGATGATGATCAAGAAGTATTAGAACTTAATATAATTTTGCCTGAAGAAAAAATTAAAGAAAAAAATAAAGAAAAACCAAACAAAAAAAGAAATAAAAAGTAACTAACTTATTAAAGAGAAAAACATGTCAAACAGTATTGGTGATAGTGCAGGAAAAATTTGGGAATACCTTGATAAAAATGGAGCTGCTAGTGTTTCAAAAGTAGCAAAAGAAGCAGGGTTAAATAAAAATGAAATTCAAAGAGCTATTGGTTGGTTAGCTAAAGAAGATAAACTTGACTTTACAATGGAAGGACGCACAGAGTTATTGTCTTTAAAATCGTAATTTGAGAGTACTTAGCCCGAACCTAACGCTCTAAAAGCCGAAACTTCCAAATCATCCAAGTAACACCCAGGGTCTTCTTGCCAAGGATCCTGATATATTTGTTGCGCACGTACTCGTGTATTACCGTTGCATATTTTCTGGTAATCACATGTGCCACAACGGCCTTTCAGTGGTCTTGGAGATGATTTTAAACCATCCATTAATGGATCTGAAATATCGTGCCAAATATCTGAAAATGCTCTGTCTTTAACATTGCCTAAGTTATAATTCCACCAAAAAGTATCGGGATGTACATTGCCTAAGTTATCAATATTGGCAACATTAACACCCGATGCGTTGCCGCCCCATTGCTCTAACTTTTCTTTAATGTGGGACTCTTGATTTGGATAATTTTTTTTCACCCAATGTAAAAAATAAACAGCATCCGCATCATTATTACCTGTGACAACTTCTCGTTCTACGCCTTCCTGCTCCCATTTTAAGCATTGTTCAAACAACTGATCCATCACATTACGTGTCATTTTAAAAGCAGCATCAAGCTTCCGGTTTTTATTTCCTCGTCCTCCATAATTCAGATGCGATAAATAAAACTTATCAATATCTTCATTATCCATTAGTTTCAACATGGCAGGAAAATCATTCACATTATCTTGAGTTAAGGTAAACCGAACACCCGCTTTAATACCATTATCTCTGCATAAACCAATACCCTTTAATGATTCAGAAAATGAACCTTTTTTTTGTCTAAATTTATCATGTGTTACTCCAATTCCATCAAGACTAACCCCCACATACTGATAATTAATCTCGGCTATTTGAGCAATATTTTGTTGAGTAATTAATGTACCATTACTGGAAAGTGCAACATAAAAACCCATTGATTTAGCTCGATAAGAAATATCAAATATATCAGGGTGCAAAAGAGGTTCTCCTCCTGATAAAATCAGCACAGGCACTTTAAACCGCTTTAATTCATCCATTACAGTATAGATCTCTGGCGTTGTTAATTCCCCTGGAAAATTCACATCTGCCGAAGTGGTATAACAATGCTTACAAGTTAAGTTACAGCGACGGATTATATTCCAGATAACAACAGGGCCTGAGGGTTTTTGCATTGGTTTTATAGGTGTTGGGTTCAACACCTCGCGCATATATTGGCTTAATCTAAACATAATGCCTAACTTATCCTCAGGCCTGTCTTTTTCAAAATACGTGTGCTGTACAACACATCTTGTCCTAAATTATATTGACCTAACAAATCAGCTATAATTTGTTGTTGTCTCTTAACACTTTCTTCTGTTTTACTATGTATCATGGCAAATAAGTTATAAGGCCATTCTGGTAGATGCCTTGGACGATGATAACAATGACTAACAAAATTTAACTGTCCAATACGTTCTCCCATTTCATCAATGTGCTTATCTTCAATATTCCAGACCGTCATCCCATTAAATTTATAGCCTAATCGATAATGATTAGGAACAGCAGCTATCCTACGAATAATACCCTGCTCCTGCATAACTATGATTTTTTGCATGACGACTTCATCACTAATACCTAAAGAATTAGCAATTGTTTGATAAGGTTTTGGTGTTAATGGTAAGCCTGTTTGTGTTGCAGCAATAATCCGTCGATCCACCTCATCAATTATCATCATGCTTTTAATTTAAGACCCACAAAATACTCTTTTATTTTAGGCATGTTGTATACGGATAAGCCTGTTTTCTGTTCTATATCTTGAATAACTTCAACTATTCGTTTTGATTGATCGGTCGCGATCACAAACCACATATTTAGCTCATGGTTTCTTGCATAATTATGTGCAATTTCTGGTAGTGAATTAATTATTTTTGTAACCTGTTCGAAGCGGTCTTGTGGTACTTTAACGGCTGCTAGTGTCAATTCACCCCCCATCTTTTCTGCATGATAAAGTGGGCCAAAACGCGAAAGCATCCCTGTTTCTAATAAAATATTGAGTCGTTCAATTAACTCTGTTTCAGTTAACTCCAGCTCTATGGCAACTGTTTGATAAGGTGATTCACAAACAGGAAATCCATTCTGAAGATGATTAATAATTTTTTTATCAATCGCATCCATCAGATATTACTTTTTCCTGTTCTAAACTTGCTTTGTATAAAGCCGCGCGTTGTTTAAAACATTTTTTACTAAATAGGACTTCATGATTAATTGATGACAAACCACATGAATCAATTAAATGCTCAAGTTGTTGTAATACTTTTTCTCTATTTTTACCATGAATCATACAATATAAATTATAAGGCCATTGCTCACCATAACGCGGGCGCAAATAACAAAGGTTCACAAAACTAAATTGGCAGACATGTTCTGAAATTTGTTCAACTAAATGATCAGGTAGATCAAAAACAACCATTGCATTAGAGCGATAACCAAGCTTTCGATGATTAACAATAACACCCAATCGTTTAATTAAACCTAGCTTTTTTAGTCTGGATAACCGTGTAATGACCTCATCTTCGGCAATACTAAGCTGTTGTCCAATTAAGGCGTAAGGTTTTGATACGATTGCCAACCCATTTTGTAACAATTCAATTAATTGGCGATCAATATAATCAATCATTAAAATCCATTTCAAACCCTAAATTAATAAAATAATCAGCTAATAAAGGCAGTTGCATCGCTTTATAACTTGTTTCTATTTCTATCTTTTCTATTACTGATTGTAAATCGTCTTCATCCTTTGTAATCAATACAAACCAAAGGTTAAAGTTATTTTCTCTTTCATAATTATGGTTGACTTCAGGGAAACTACTGACAATATTAGCCACCCTTTGTAACTGATTATCAGGGATAGCCATCGCAACTAAAGAGCTTACACCAATAAAATTAGGTGCAATAATCGAACCTATTCGGTTAATAAATTGCTCATCCTTTAATTCATTAAAGGCCAATAAAACATCATCTTCCGAAACACCCAAAGATAAAGCAATATCTGTATAAGGGGTAGGAGACAGGGGAAAGTCTTGCTGATAATTATTGAGTAATTGTTTCTGCATAGATGTAAACATAATTACAAGCCCATCATATGCGCACGAGAACTAAAAAAAATACCACTCGGTTTTTCAGCGCTTAATTGTTTTATTTTTTTAAAATTTTCAGTGTCATAAATGACAACTTGATTATCATCTCGTACAGAAACCCATACTTCTTCACCTCGTGGCGTGAACTCCATATGTAAAACAGCCTTACCCGGCGTTAAAGATTTAATAATAGTTAAATCTTTAACGTCAATTATCTGCAATTGCTGATTATCAGGAAAAGCAAAATTCACCCAAATATGTCGACCATCTGGTCGAGCCATAACAAAGACAGGTTGCCCTGCGACGGGAATACGTTTAACCAATGTCCATTGATGTCTATCAATAACTAATACTTCATGTCTGCCAATTGCAGGTATCAACATAAAATCACCTGCAACAGCCCAGCCTTCCAGATGAGGCATTTTGTAAACAGGCCGTTTTTCATCTTCTTTACCGTAATTAGATAAAATTTGCTTAACACCATCTTCGGTGTTCCATAAATCTAATAAAGCCAAGCCCTGTTCACCAAATAAGCCTGCAAGATAGTATCGGCCATCAGGTGTTAACAATGCGTCGTAAGGTTGTTTACCAATACCTTTAAATTTTTTTATGGCTGGGTTTTCAGGATTGTTCATATCTACCAACCAAATTTCACCCGCATCAAACAAACTAAATACAAATTGCTGATTCGGTGCATCGACTAAGCCCACCACTTTAGACAATTTGTTTTCATCATATTTAGCGGGAATATCAGCAATTAATTGCAGAGTTTCAGTTGAAAATATTTTAACTCCCCCAGGTTTATAATTTGAAACGGCAATTAAACGACCATCTTGTGAAATTGCTCCACCAATACTATTACCTGCCTGAATAATTCGTTTTGCGACTTTATCTTGTAGTAAGTCAATTTTACTTAAGCCACCATCTCTACCGAAAATAAAGGCATAACGTTGATCACGAGAAAATACTACAGATGCATGAGATAAATCACCTAAAGATTCTATTCGGGCTAGTGTAGTCTTTTTACTGGTGTTAATAATAAGTACACTATTTGTTGCACGTTCTATAACAACGCCTAAATCACCCGTTGCTCGTAATTCCGCATAAGAGTTATAACTAACCAACAAAATTATTAATGGTAAAAATCGTAGTTTGAACATATAGATATGAATTATGGCTGTTTAAGAAGTTTCTGAACCAGCCAAAGTGCTTCTTGTTCTGTAAGAAATGGTTTCCATGGAGGCATAGCAGTATTTTTTCTGCCTTCTAAGATGATTTTCACAAGAAATTCATCGGTCTTATTAAGCAAATCATCTGCTAATAAAGATGGGCCAAGCCCTCCTTTAAGAGTCAACCCATGACAAGATCCACAATCATGGGCAAGCATATTTCGTAGTTCTTTTTGCCGTTCTTGACCGGGTTCACTAGCTATTGCACTTGTAGAAAGAAAAAGTGCAATAATGACATGCTTCATTCAGTTTTTAATCGGCTATAATAACTAGCAATATTATTAATATCTCTATCTGTCAAAGAAGCGGCAATATTATTCATAATATCTGAAAGGCGAGTTTTATCCCGATATTGCTTTAAGGCCTTTTCAATATATTCCTCATCTCGCCCAGCTAAGGATGGAAATGGAGCATCAGGGCTTGTTGATCTAACACCATGACATTGAGAACATACAGCAGCAGCTTTCGCTTTTCCTGCATAAATACTTGCGGCCTCTGTTATAGGCGTAAATACTAACCCAGTCATAGTCACTGTTAAAAGAAATAGACTTTTCATTGCTTACTCCATTTCATCAGGTGATAATCCACGAGTCATATATTTAACACGACCTCTTGAAAAGATACCTGCGGGGCTTTCCATTTGTATTGATGCTTTTTTCTTCAGTGACGTTGAATCATAAACAACGACCTCATCCCCAGAATAACCAGCACTAACATAAAGATATTTACCATCAGCACTGTATTCAGGAAAATAAGCATGTCCACCTACATCCAGTGTTTTAACAACTTCTAATGTTTTTTTATCAATCAACTGAATAGTACGAGCACGCCTGTCTTTAGTAATAATATCAACCGCAACATAAGGTGCATTCGCATGTGCTGCAGGAGATTCTGTACCACCAGAAACAGGCACTTGTTTAATCAGTTCCATTTTATCCAAATCCCAAACACTGACAACTGTTTTTTCACACGTTCCAAAGTTTGTCCCAAAACCTAAGGTGCGACCGTCAACTTTAACTGCTGATCCGCCACCCACATGAGGAACACAACCCGCTTTTAATTTTTTGATAATTTTACGATCTTTTAAGTCAATCGCTATAACGACAC
>CAZZIX010000010.1:0-28866 GCA_964654345.1 uncultured Methylomarinum sp. | reverse complement strand
CCATTTAATTTGCTCTGTTAATTGATAAGCCTTTTTTTGTGCATCAGCTATATCCCTCCCTAATGCACAGGTGCATAGTACACGGCCTCCTGAAGTGACGACATTTCCTTCCTTCCAAGTAGTCCCTGCATGAAAGACTTTGCTGTCTATAGAATTTTCAGTGGGTAAGCCCGAAATAATATCTCCCTTACTATAGTCATCAGGATAACCTCCAGCAGCTAATACAACGCCAAGAGCAGGCCGCTCATCCCATTTGGTTTCAATCTCATTAAGTTTTTTATCTAATGCTGCCAAACACAAATCAACTAAATTACTTTTAAGACGCATCATAATAGGCTGGGTCTCAGGGTCTCCAAACCGGCAATTGAATTCCAATACCTTAATTTCGCCCTCTTTACTAATCATTAATCCTGCATATAGAAAGCCAGTGTATGGAACACCATCATCTTTCATCCCTCTTAAGGTTGGATTAATCACCTCATCCATTACTTTTTTATGGATTTCTGGCGTTACAATAGGTGCTGGGGAATATGCACCCATTCCACCCGTATTAGGGCCTTTGTCTCCATTATCTCTTGCTTTATGATCTTGTGAGCTTGCCATCGGTAAAGCATTTTCACCATCGGCAATCACTATAAAGCTAGCTTCTTCCCCTTCTAAAAATTCTTCAATCACAACCCGATGACCAGCTTCTCCAAAACTATTACCCGACAACATATCTTCAACTGCATCAATCGCTTGTTGCTCTGTCAAAGCGACGATCACACCTTTACCTGCGGCTAAACCATCCGCTTTAACAACAATAGGAGCGCCTTTTACCTTAATATAGTCAACGGCTAGCTGCATTTCTGTAAAGGTTTGATACTCTGCCGTTGGAATATTATGCCGAGCCATAAAGTCTTTACAATAAGTTTTAGATCCTTCCAGTTGTGCTGCTTTAGCAGTAGGCCCAAAACATTTTAATCCAGCATTCGTAAAGGCATCAACAATGCCTGCAACTAAAGGAACTTCTGGACCAATGATTGTTAAATCAATATGTTCTTGTTGAGCGAAAGCCAGTAAACCAGCAATATCTTCTACAGCTAAGGAAATATTTTCTATATTATTTTCCAGAGCGGTGCCCGCGTTACCAGGAGCAACAAAGACTTTTGAAATATTTTCAGATTGTTTAACTTTCCAGGCAAGAGCATGTTCACGACCGCCACTGCCAACGATGAGGACTTTCATTTGAAATTATATCTTTAGATTAGAGTTATAATTGAGACTAGCGTTTTTTTAGATCTTGAGAAAAATGATAGCGCAATAGGAGATTACAAAATTAGGTAAGATAAATCTAATGCCTAAAATGACGCATACCCGTAAAAACCATGGTTATATCATGTTCATCTGCGGCTTCAATCACTTCATTATCTCGTATCGAGCCACCTGGCTGAATAATAGTTGTAATACCTGCCTCTGCTGCTGCATCTATACCATCTCTGAAGGGAAAAAATGCATCAGAAGCCATTGCTGAGCCCTTAACAATTAAATTCTCATCAGCCGCTTTTATACTTGCAATTTTAGCCGAATAAACGCGGCTCATTTGCCCTGCACCCACGCCTATTGTTTGTCCATTTTTACAATAAACAATAGCATTCGATTTAACAAACTTTGCTACTTTCCAGGCAAATAGCATATCAGCCATTTGCTGTTCTGTAGGCTGGCGTTTACTAACAACTTTAATATCTTGTTGCTTAATTTCACCTAAATCTTTCTCTTGAACCAAAACGCCACTTGCTACGTGTTTAAAATCAAACTCTTGTTTGAGTTTTTTAACCCATTGTCCACATTCTAAAACCCGGATATTCTTTTTCTCTGCTAAAACAGTTTTTGCTGCTTCGCTAATAACTGGAGCAATAATTACCTCAACAAATTGGCGATTAATAATTTCTCTAGCTGTTTTTTCATCAAGTTCCAGATTAAAAGCAATAATACCACCAAAAGCAGATGTGGGGTCAGTTGCATAAGCTAAATTATAAGCTGTCAATATATTTTCAGCTTGCGCAACTCCGCATGGATTCGCATGCTTAACGATGACACAAGTTGCTTGTGTAGAAAAAGACTTAACGCATTCTAATGCTGCATCTGCATCTGCAATGTTGTTATAGGATAAATCCTTGCCTTGTATTTGTTTTGCTGCGGCAATAGTACCTAATGCCGGATTTTTTTCTGTATAAAAAGCCGCATTTTGATGGGGGTTTTCACCATAACGCATTGCTTGTGTGTGATGAAATTGCAGATTCAGTGTTTCAGGAAATTGAACCTTATTAATTGCACCAAGATAAGTGGAAATAGCAGTATCATAACGTGCAGTATGCTCAAAACTTTTTAATGCCAGTTGAAAACGTTTATCTGTAGAGATACATACATTATTATTTTTTAAATCTTCAATAATAGAATCATAATCTTCAGGATCAACAACAACGGTTACATCTGCATGGTTTTTTGCCGCAGCCCTTATCATTGTTGGACCACCAATATCAATATTTTCAATTGCTGTTGCTAAATCGCAATTTGGATCAGCAATTGTTTGCTCAAAAGGATAAAGATTAACAACAACCAAGTCTATTGGGTTTATCCCATTATTTGCCATAACCTCATCATCAACCCCTCTTCGAGCTAAAATTCCTCCATGTATTTTTGGGTGTAAGGTTTTTACACGACCATCCATCATCTCTGGAAAGCCTGTGTAATCAGAAACTTCTATAACAGGTACTTTATTTTCAGCAAGAAGTTTTGCAGTACCGCCTGTTGATAAAATTTCTATACCTAGTTTATCTAGTTCTTGACAAAAAGCCAGGATGCCCGATTTATCAGAAACACTAACCAGTGCCCGGGTAATTTTTTTGTTCATATGTTTTTCTAAATATATTTGCGCAAGGAAATGACATTTGAAGATTATTCAGCTCTTACAATAAATTAACTCAAATCGTATAAGGCAATTTTTTTTCGTAGAGTGCTTCGGCTTAAACCGAGTATTTTAGACGCTTTTGTTTGATTTTGACCACAATATTCTAACGTTGATTCTATCAAGGGTTTTTCCACTTCATTGATGACCATAGCATGCAAGCCACATATTTCATCACCGTTCAATTGAGAGAAATAATAGTCCACTGCTTCATTAACTTGAGCCGAAAGAGGAATGGGCGTTTTTTTCATACTGTCAAAATCAATAACTTTAGCACTTCGTACCTTAGATTCCATATTATCTTTATGTCCTTAAGTTTGTCCAAACTCAAAATCGGCGAATACTGAATTAACCTTTTTCCTTTGCTCAGACGGATTTTGTATTTGAAAAATTTCTTTTCTACGAGCAGTAGAGATGCATCCTAAATAATCAAAATACCATCCAATATGCTTACGAGCTATTCTAACACCGCTAATATTCCCATAGAAACTATATAAAGACTCTAAATGATGATCAATAACTGACTGAACCTCATTAAGCGATTGTTTTTCAATTGTTTTCATCCCATTAAATTGATTAATAATTTCTTTAAAAATCCACGGATTTCCCTGTGCTGCCCGCCCAATCATAATAGCATCAGCCTTTGTATATTCTAAAACCTGCTTAGCTTTTTCAGCATTAGTAATATCACCGTTTGCAATCACTGGAATATTAATACTTTGCTTAACCTGTTTTATAGTTTTATATTCTGCCTCGCCAGTAAATTTACATGCTCTGGTACGACCATGAATAGTTAATGCAGCAATTCCAGCTTGTTCTGCAAGTTTAGCAATACTCACTGCATTTTTGCTTTCCTTATCCCATCCTGTTCTGATTTTAAGAGTAACCGGAATATCAACAGCCTTAACTACTGCATCTAAAATCTTGTTAACTAAAGACTCATCCTTGAGTAAAGCAGAACCAGCGGCAACAGAACAAACCTTTTTTGCTGGACAGCCCATATTTATATCAATTATTTGTGCTCCACGTTGTTGATTTAACAAAGCAGCACTTGCCATTTCCTGTGGATTAGTGCCTAAAATTTGCACTGAACGCAGCCCAGTTTCACCGGTATAGTCAGTTTTTAACAGAGTCCTTTTATGCTTTTGCAATGCTGGATTCGAAGCAACCATTTCTGATACCGCAAGCCCTGCACCAAATTGCCTACATAGTTCTCGAAAAGGACGGTCAGTAATCCCTGCCATGGGAGCAAGAATCAAATTATTTTCAAGCTTATAAGAGCCTATTTGCATAATTAAAGAAAAGAGAAAGACTTTAGTCTTTTTTCAAATCCTTATCATGTTCATCTGTGAAAATTGGGTTGACCTTATCATCCTTATGTAATTTAGTAGAATCATCAGGGTATATATGCCAAAAAGACTGATCAATTGATCCATTTTTGTAGGTTTCTTTTGTTCCATGAGTGAACGGACACCACCAGTTTTCAACAACTTTAACCAAGTAAGAGTGCCACTCAAAAAGTGCAACACTGGATGGGCAGTACCAAGTACAATTTAGAATCCAATAAAGTTTTGATTGAGCCAGACTTAATTTAAATGATCCATCCATAACAACTTGATTTTTCATTGTATAACGATGACTTGCTCTATCGGGGAGATAGTCTCCCCATTTTTTAACATTCTTAGCTCCACATAAAATCAGACTGTAATAAGTCCAATAAGCACTCAGTACGATAAAAGGAAAAGTGATGATAGGTAAATATATTAATATCAAACCTATTGCCCTAGATAAAACTGATACATTTTTATAATTTCTACCAATAATTACTCTATCGGCAGCACATTGTTCACAAGCTTTCATTAATTATTCTCATTAGTTGTAGGTAATAAAATATTTTCATTAAATAACTGAAAAACACTCAAACAGCCTTGACAGCAAAACCTCATTGTTTCTTCCCTAGTTTTTAGTCTGAACCCATCTATTTTCACAGGTAGACTACATAGAGAGCATTTTATCTCGGTTGTCATCAGTTAATTATAAACTGCTAGAAACAGAACAGAAATAGGTTTTTAAATATTCTGTTTCTGGAATAGCTGGATGGACAGGATGATCCATTCCTTGCCCTGAAGTGGAAAGAAACCTCATATGGCGATCTATATGCCTTGCAGATGAACGTAAGATTTCATGTAAATTAGATTTAGTTAAATGATGTGAGCATGAAGCAGAAACTAAAATGCCATTTTTATTTAAAACTTGTAGCGCCAATTGATTAAGCCGCCGATACGCCTCGAAACCTGCCTTGAAATCTTTTTTTCTTTTTATTAACGCAGGGGGGTCTAAGATAATAATATCGTAATGTTCATGATTTTCACGCGCTTGTTTTAGAAAATCAAAGACATCCTGACGAACAAATGTCATTTTATCTTGTACATTATTAAGTACTGCACTTTCTTCAGCCATAGATAATGCACTTTCGGAACTATCAACACAAACTACTTCGTTTGCACCTGCTAATGCCGCCGGAATACCCCATCCACCAGAATAAGAAAATAAGTCTAAAACTCGTTGGTTCTTAGCAAATTTTGCCGCTTCAGCTCGACTATTTCGATGATCATAAAACCATCCTGTTTTTTGCCCATCAACAACATTTATTTTAAATAAAGCATTATTTTCTTCAATAATAAGCGTTTCAGGCAAGCTGCCATAAATCACCTCCGATTCCTGAGAAAGGCCTTCTAATTGCCTTTGACTATTATCATTTTTTAAAATAATTGCTTCGGGAGATAAAAGTTCGACTAATGTTGAAATTAAAATATCTTTTTGTTTTTCAATTCCAGCTGTAGTAATTTGAACTGATAAAGTCGAACCAAAACGATCAATCACCAGCCCGGGTAAACCATCACTTTCACCAAATATCAATCGATAATAAGGCTTGTCAAATAATCTTTCACGTAATGTAAGTGCATTACCTAATCTTTTTTTAAAAAAATTACCCCCCATTTTCATGGAAGGTTTTCTAGAGATAAGTCTGGCACAAATCAACGTATTTGGGTTTATATACGCGCTCCCCAAGGGGTTACCCGTGTTATCTTTTACAAGCACCATATCACCAGAAGAAAAATTATCTAAAGGTGTACGTTTAGTATCAATTTCATTACTAAAAACCCATAAATGTCCTTTACGTAATCTTTTGTCTTCATTTTTTTTTAAATACAAATCAGGGTGTGCCATTAACTTCAAATATTATATTAATTCAAAACGAAAACCACCCACCTTTTCTGCTGGTGCTTTAATAGTCATCATAATTTCAGCCGACATATCTGGTTTAATTTGTAAATTGGTATTTTTAGAATAGTCTTTAGGGTGAAATATTCTTTCTGCAAAAGTCTGTCCCACAAAATCATTTAATATCAATTTTACTCGTGGTTGATTTTGTGAAAAATCGGCCTGGTTAACAATAGAAGCTTTTAGAATAAAAGTATTTTCTCTTGAAGGATCAAAAGAAACTTGTAACACGCTAAATTCATTTAAATTATTGTAAGGGGTTAGTGGATAATTAACGACAGAACTTATTTTTTCTAACCAAGGTCTTATTGTTTTGTTTTGTACCAGTGCATCACCTTCAAAAATATAAACCTGTAATAGAAAAACAAAAGCACTAAGGCCAAGACAAAACTTCCAACTGTCTGAAAGAAAATCACCCGTTTTTTCTAATTCTGATTCAGTTTTAATTGAATTTTTTCTTTTAAAAAATCTACTCTGACTTAATAGCTCTACTGGATCAAAAGTGGCATAACAACGATTACAAAGAAATTCTCCTTGCGAAACTCGCAATTTTTCAGCGGTAATCCTATGCTGTTTATTACATGATGGACATTCTGTATACATTATTTATTTTTTTGTCCTTCCAGCTGACACCAGTCTTCTTGGCTAACTGGGTCTTTGATATGAATATCAACTTGCCCGTATGCTTCTATTACAGACTTAGCTTGCTCGTTTAATATACCAGACAAAACCAGATTACCCTTTGGTTTGAGTAGCAATGATAGCGGTTCTGCCAAATCACAAAGTGTGTTTGCTAAAATATTAGCAAGAACAATATCTGCTTGAAAAGCAACAAATTCTTCAGGTAAATTATATTTTATTTTTTCCTGAACATTATTTTTCTCTGCATTCGCTTTCGTTGCAATAATTGCCTGAGGATCTATATCAATAGCATGCACTTCTTTTGCTCCTAACAAAACAGCGGCAACGGCGAGAATACCTGATCCACACCCATAGTCAATCACAATTTGATCTGTAATGTCATGGTTTGCCAACCATTCTAGGCAGAGAGCAGTTGTCGGGTGTGTTCCTGTTCCAAACGCTAAACCAGGATCCAGTGTCATACAAACACAGCCTTCTTCTATTTTTTCTTGTCCTGTGGGACAAACCCAAAGGGACTTTCCAAATTTCATCGGATGGTAATGTTCCATCCATGCTCGTTCCCAGGCCTGGTCTTGTATGATTTCTTCAGACCAACTATCACCATCTATACCCTTGAGTTGTGAAAACAAAAGTGTTTTAACCAACTCAGGTTCTATTTCTAATTCAAATAAGGCGATGACTTTAGTTAAGCGCCAAATTTTTATTTCACCCGGTTCAGGCTCATAGACAGGTCTATCCTCAGCATCCATATAGGTGACAGAAACAGCATCCAGTTCACTAAAAAAATCTGCAACTTTTGCTACTAAATTTTCATTAGTTATCACTGAAAGTTGATGCCAAGCCATATAGTTATATCAATTAATACTATTCAGAAAATATCTTTAGGGAAAAACGATTATACAAAATCAATTTGATTATGGGCGATAAAACACGAATTCGTCATTGTGCTTAAACAGTAAGTACCTGTTCATAATCTATTTGAGAGCTAAATGTAAAAACACAACTCTTTAAATTTGTGGTTAAAATAAAATTATTGTATGTTATTTTATGGTTTCAAGCGATTTTATAAATATCATTCCTATTAGGATTCAATGTTTTCAATAGATATTGAACAGGTTCTTAGATCCCTAGCTTCTTCTCCAAGTAATGTATATTTTGACTACCAACTCTAAAAGCACTATCAGCCATAATATCTATTTGCAATGGAATATTTGTTTTAATTCCATCTATAACCATTTCATGTAATGCTGTCTGCATTCTAGCAATAGCACTGGTTCTATCTTCACCATGAGCTATCAGCTTCCCTATCATAGAATCATAATAAGGTGGAACCTTATAACCATTGTAAATATGTGTTTCGCAGCGAATCCCTGGCCCCCCAGGCATATGAAACTGCTCAATGACTCCTGGGCAAGGCATAAATGTCTTAGGGTCTTCAGCATTCAAACGACATTCAATCGCATGACCGGTAAAGGTGATTTGCTCTTGAGTCATAGATAAAGGTTCCCCTGCTGCAATACGGAGCTGCTCCTTTACAATATCAAAACCAGTAATCATTTCTGTAACAGGATGCTCTACCTGAACACGGGTATTCATTTCAATAAAATAAAACTCACCCTTTTCAAATAAAAATTCAAATGTACCTGCACCTAAATAGCCAATATCTTTACAGGCTTTAGTACACTGTTCTCCCATTTGGTTTCTTAATTCTTGACTTATTCCGGGTGCAGGGGCTTCTTCAACGACTTTTTGATGACGACGTTGCATAGAGCAATCTCTTTCACCTAAGTGAATTGCATTACCCTGGGAATCTGCTAAAACCTGAAATTCAATATGCCGAGGATCTTCTAAAAACTTTTCCATATAAAGTGTGTCATTGCCAAAGGCAGCTGCTGCTTCTGCTTTAGTTAAAGCAATGGCATTGAGTAGTGCTGCCTCTGTGTGAACAACCCTCATACCTCGACCGCCGCCGCCGCCAGCAGCTTTAACAATGATTGGATAACCTATTTCCTGAGCCATCTTTAAATTAGTACCATTATCACTCGTCAAGGCTTCACCATTACCTGGTACACAGGGTATTCCTGCTGCAAGCATTGCTTTTTTAGCTGAAATTTTATCTCCCATCATTCTGATAGTATCAGCACTAGGCCCTATAAAAGTAAAACCACTAAGGCTTACCTTTTCTGAAAAGTCAGCATTTTCTGATAGAAAACCATACCCAGGATGGATTGCGACAGCATCAGTCACTTCTGCCGCACTGATAATAGCCGGAATATTCAAATAACTTTCAGCTGAAGATGCCGGCCCAATACAAACTGCCTCATCAGCAAGCCTAACATGTTTTAAATCACGATCAGCATCAGAATGTACAGCAACAGTTTTTATACCTAGTTCGCGACATGCACGAAGTATACGCAAAGCAATTTCGCCACGATTAGCGATTACAATTTTATCGAACATTAATTTACCTAGATTTTGTTATCCAATGATGAATAGAGGTTGGTCATATTCGACAGGTTGTGCATTTTCCACTAAAATTTGCTTAATAGTGCCACTTTTATCAGCTTCTATCTGATTAAGAATTTTCATTGCCTCAATAATACAAAGCGTTTCACCTTCAGTTACAGTTTGACCTACTTCTACAAAAGGAGTTGACGCACTTGGTGAAGCCGCACGATAGAATGTACCAACCATAGGTGACTTAACAACATGACCATCAGAAACGACCTCAACTGCTGGCTCATTGATAGAGGTAGCAGTAGGCACTGAAGTTGCAATCGGTGTTATATTAGTAATCGGTGCTGGTGTATTAGATACTAAAGTGGGTAAGGATGAAGAATATCGGCTAATGCGTATTGATTCCTCTCCTTCACTAATTTCAATTTCTGCAATATCAGATTCTTCAATAATATCAATTAGTTTTTTTATCTTTCTTATATCCATCGTTTAGTTTCTCTCTGCTAATATCTGGTGAGTCGCTTGTAAAGCCAGTTCATACCCGCTTGCCCCCAAGCCGCAAATAACACCTACCGCTATATCAGAAAAATAAGATTGGGCTCTAAAGCTTTCACGAGCATGAATATTGGACAAATGTACTTCTATAAAAGGTATTTTTGTAGCAAGTAAAGCATCTCTAATGGAAACACTTGTATGCGTAAAAGCCGCAGGGTTAATAATAATAAAATCAACTTGTTTTTTAAAAGCATGATGAATTATTTCAACAATGACATGCTCAGCATTTGATTGATAAAAATCAAGTTGATGCCCTAGTTCTTCTGCTTTCGTAACCAAAGTAGATTCAATGTCTTCAAGTGTCTTAGACCCATAATGCCCAGGCTCCCGTACACCTAATAAATTTAGGTTCGGACCATTCAACAGGGTAATCATTGCCATGAAAATATCATCTCAGAAGTATTTAATCTGGTAATTCTGCCTAATTTATAATGGTTTGTCCAGATATATGTCAGATTTAACAAGATAGCGACAAAACGGGGGTGTTTTAAGCAGGTTGGCGACCAATTTTAACAATATCGTTCAAAAAACAACGAGTCTCAAAGCAAAAGGAGTCTTTTCCAATAATATTCATTATAATCATTGGAAAAGACTCCTTTTCTTTATGTTTAACTTTACGTTGATATTTAGTCTTATCTTTAAAAACTTTTGCTTTATTGAATTGATAAGCAAATTTTGCCACTGGATTTTTAAGCAAACAAACATCACTTTCTTTTGCTTTTTTTCTCTTTTTCATATTTTTTACCCTACTAATTTTAATTTTTCTTGGTTAGATACCTCATACCATAAGTATATTTACTATTTGAACATAGACTGGTTGATAAACTCAACACCCATGACCACACAAAGTATAAAAATAGATAATAATGACATCTGGTTTTGTATTTAATTAAAGTGGACACATTAATTTTTCTAACTATTAGGTCATTAATGTATCCATTAAATCAATCATAAACTCCATTTCGTTTTCATTTATTTCACTCCATCTGTTAAACCCAAGACTATTCAAAACCCCTTGTCCTTTTTCACTATCATTCATTTCTACTAATTCTTTTTGAATTGCTGTTTTTTTATTTAATAATTTAGGGCCAATCATTAAAGAGTGATGGATAACATCAATTTGGCTTCTGACGAGTATTTTTAGCTGTTTTTTGATTATAGGAGAAAGACTGTCAAAAGCTTCTGCTAAAAAAAAACCAATATCTGCCTCTCCCTTAAGCAACCATTTTGCAACTAATACATAGGTATCCGATAAAAGAGGATTTATATCTGTTTCACCCAAATCACCTGGTTCAATAAGAATCTTACCTATCATATAAACCGAAGGGTCTTCGGTAAAAGCGATTTTTATTCCTTTCGCTAATTGAACGACTTCCTCTACTGAGTTGTTTACGCTAGTGACAATCATTACTTCATCCGCTTCACCGAAAGCTTTTACCAAAGGTTGAAATCCTTTTTCACGTACCAACATCGCTGCATCAAAAGGATTTGCATAAATTAGGTCAATTGAGTCACTTAATATAGCTTCTCTCTGGCTTTTAAAGTCATTATATATTTCTAGATGAATAGCTAGATTAGTTTGCTTTTGTAGCCAAGAATTAAAAATATACCAACCTGGTAAATGGTCAGGTGTAAAATCAGGACTTACTGTAAACATAAATGACATTAGGAGTTTCCTCGTTAAAACATGGTTGAATAAAGCTTGATGCTTTCATCCACTTTAGTTCGTGAGGGTTTTCTCCTTATCGAAGAATAGGTAACTAACTGGCCATTTCTGAAGTTTGGGATAACTACGGCCTTTACCCAATAATACCCACCATCTTTACGTAAGTTCTTAACAAAACCTTGCCATTTATCTCCGTTTCTCACCGTATCCCATAAGTCTTGAAATGCGGCAGAAGGCATATCAGGGTGTCTAAGAATACTATGTGGCTCACCAATCAGCTCTTGCTCTGTATATCCAGACATTTCGATAAACGACTGATTAACATGAGTAATAATTCCATCTGGATTTGTTGTTGAAACAATCAGCTTTCCACCTGGGTAGGGGGCTTCAATCTCTGTATATAGAATTTTTCGTACCCCTGAGTTATATAGCTCAAGTGAAACTTCTTTATATTCACCAACAATATCTTCATATTTTATATCATTGATCATAATAATTTTCTAACCTAAATTGTTATTGCATCATTCTTGTATTTCTGACAGATCAATACTGTAGTACTTATTTCGTGAATCTACTTTAAAATTAAAGTATTTCAGTAATTCTTTCTGCAGCTCTTTTTGCATCAAGAAAAATCAGTCCTAATTTTGCTTTTGGTTTAGCCATAACGGTTAATACTGCATCTGTTCCGGCGTAGGACATTAAAACATAGCCGTTATCCCCTTTAATTAAAACTTGCTCCAACCCACCTCGATTCAATTCTTGTGCAGTTCTATCACCTAATGAGAGCATTGCCGCGCTCATTGCACCAATACGGTCTTCGTCAAGTCCAGCTGGTAAAACAGCCGCCATCATCAGACCATCTATTGATATTACACCAGATGCTTCAATATCAGCAGATGTGCCATTAAGTTCATTTAACACAGATGTAAGTAAATCTTCTCTCATATTAACCTCATATTATTAAATTAAATTTGGTGATATCGAATACTTAAGGCCCAAATAAGTGTCACAAAATCAGACCTATTAAAATGAGGAATACCAGAAATAGTGATAACAAATTGATTATCCCCAACAAATATCGGCCAAAAACCTAACTGACTACTGCCAAATGCATCAACAATTGCCCAGGCATGACTGTCTATTGTTAATTGATTTTCCATCAAATCCAATCTTCTTTTATGTACGGTTTCTATTTCAGCACTAATAGCTGAAAGTTGCTCTGCCATTTCATGGGTAAATCCACTACAAGCAAGGTGAAACCCTTGAGTGTCAGATAAAAGTACATTTCCCGTTTCAGATATCTTGTCTAATAAAGGGGGTAATATTACATCCAATGCTCCGCCAGGGAACTCGATACTATTTTTAACACCTTGAATCCAACCCATTTTTTGACACAAATAAAGTAGTTCTATGGCCTCATCTTGTGTTTCTGCATCCATTAAATCTACAAGTGTACCTATGTTCAAAACGGGAGTACTAGGTAATTGTAATAATCGTTGAATGAACTTTCTTGCCTTTTCATCAGCTATTGAAGATACCGCATAGTAACAACCAATTGGTGTTGGGTAGATAAATAACCCATCAACTAAAATATGTTTTCTCACTCTATATTTATCCTTTTATTTTAGTTTAAGAGAAGGAAAAATTGCTTGAACCAATAGTGAAACATCTTGTTTAATTCTGGCATCAATAGAAAACACTGCTGGTTTTATATATGAGTTATCAAGCTCGTTTTGGTAATCTCTAATTCGGGGCTCACTTTTTAAATCCATTTGAGTTACGCCGATAACAACACTAGAGCCAGATATAAAATCTTTAAATGCATTAAGATAAAAATGCATATCCTGAAAGGGGTTTTCTCTTGTATTATCTAATAATATAATCAACCCATCCCCCCCTATAGTAAGAATATCCCACATAAAATCAAAGCGTTGCTGTCCTGGCGTGCCATACATATGAAGCTTTTGGTTATCGGCAAAATTCATCACCCCATAATCAATAGCTACAGTTGTTTGTTTTTTGACCCCTTCAGTTGAATCAACATCTGTTTTAATTGGAGCAATATCACTGACCGATTTAATTGCAGTTGTCTTCCCTGCGCCTATTGGCCCTGTGACAATTATTTTTGACTGACACATTTTTAATTAAACATATTTATGGTTAAACATCCTGCTCAACTACAATTTGTATTTTGTTATTTAAGGACTGAAGATTTAATAACTTCCAGATTTTGACTTGCCTTATGAATCCACAGAAGCGCCAATAAAATAGTTACGTAGCTTGCTATGTGCTTATTTTATTGACACTCCTGTGAAACCATAATTCTGCGCCAAACTTCAGGAAGTTATTAAATCCTCAGTCCTAAATATCAAAAAAGAAGTAAAAGCTATAACTCTTCCTACCTATTTTACTAAATATTCATAGGACATCACTATTAATAATAGAGGTGCCCTTAAATCATAATTACTCCTGCTCCATAAATAAATTAGAAACTCCCACAAGCCCTTGAGTAAGCACTGTAAATTTATTCTCAATTAATTTGTTTGTATTTTGAGTTTCTAAAAAACAAGTTAATGTTTCATATTGTTGTTTAGATAACAACGGACGGGTATGAGTTATCATTCGAGTGCTCAATTGCTTACCACTCCCATCCAGCACTACAAGTAAATCAACTAATGCTGCATACAATGGGTCATTCATACTCAAATTGTAAGTAAAATATATTCTTTGTATATGAGAAATTAAATGTTTAGGGTTTCTAAGTATTTTAAATATAATTTGTGTATATAAATCACTCTTCTTTTTTTTATCTGTTATCCATAAAACCTCTTCAACTGTAAATTTATGGTCAGATTCAATAGAAGCAGGACTGATTTCGCTATCGGTTTCAAAAAGGGAATAACTCTGTAACATAGTTTATGTCTCTATAACATTTATACTTTAATTGAAAATCTAGTTAATAGCCCGATATTAGCTACGATCATCTTGCTCTCAACTTACTTTAACGCAAATCTTCCCAACCAGAATTAGTTAGAAACCGCCTAGCAATAGCTATTTAAATATATTTTTTATCCATTTATCCACTCTACATGTTATAAATGGATAAAACTTAAAGACAACTTTTAGCGCCTGTAAAACTATACTTGCGCTATAATTTCCCATCAATAAATTTTCAAAGTTAGATCAGTATACAACTAGACCTTAATAAATCAACGACAAAGAAAGGCACGCACAAAAAGTTTCTATTGAATCAAGGTAAAAGATGAAAGTTAAACATTCTCTAAAAATATCATTACACGGCATGGATAGCCGAATGCAATCAATGATGACATCGTATTTAGAGCTAAACTGTAAGGGGATTGCTTGTGTTGCTAAAGAGTTTGAAGCAGAAGCTGAAATTGTTGATGTAGATTTAGCAGATTCAAAAAATATTTTACAAGAGCGGTTAGCACAAAAACCAGCTAAACCCATTATTGCAATTTCTTTATATGATATTTCATCCACTCTAGCTATTTACGTCAAAAAACCTATTAAAACTCATGACCTGATTAAGACAATAAATACGGTAAAAAAAAATCTTGTTGATAAGAAAACTACTAAATTTAATGCTAACCCACCCCCCTCAGAACGGGAAGTTTCTGAAATATTTCAACAGAAACCCGCTATTGAAACAAAGAAGACTGTTAATAATAAGCTAAACTCTCTTTCAAAATTTGAAACAACAAAGAACATCCCCTCTCAGCTTTCAAGACAAAAAGATATTAAACCTGTCAACAATCAACAGACAAAGGTCACTAAACCCAAGAAAATTAACCCGCCATCTATACAAAAACTACCTGAAAAATCATCACAACCTAGCCAGGAAATTGATAAGTTCTTAAAAGAATTTAACCAACGTCTTCGTATAATAACGCCAAATAAAGCATCAATTTCTAATATTTCAGAAAAAAACCGAAGGAACACTGTCAGATATACATTTCAGCAGCTCAGGGGGCAATTGAAAAAAAATTCACTTCTAGGAATTAATAAAAATATGCCAATATTAATAAAATCCATCAGCAGTAAAGGGGCTCTTATTAAGTTAAAACGGACGCTTAAGCTAAATGAGAATGTAACGTTAAAAATCAAACTTGATTCACTCCATGTTTTTACCATTCCAGCTAAAGTTATTCGAAAAAACAGTAAAACTACCTATGGATTAGCTTTTGTAGATTACCAGCATACACTAACCGAATGTTTGATTAACTCAAGGGACTCATTCAATATGCAAGTATGAAAGGATATCAGTTAATCAATGCTTTTTCACTAGTAGAAAAGTGCATACTAATCTAAACCCAATAAAACTAGAGTCTGTTCAAAATATACCTAACTAGTTGAATATAAAAAAATAAACTCACATTCAAAGGAAATATCAACCTCGTACCCGTCATTAATCTCCTAACAATATATCACTATTTTTTGAACCCCAAACTTTAAATGGATTTTCATTGTTCTTGAACTTGGGTTAAAATCTGCCAATAATTTCGAGTTTTGCTACTAAATGTTCTAAATATTTACTTTTCGGCCATAAGGAACACTAAAATAAAAATGAATCGTCTATCTCTTGTTTTCATGCTCATCATGGTGTGCCAGTTCACTCCGGCTAAAGGTGATACTCCTTTACTGATGGCGAATAAAAAAAATCTCTATCAAAGAATTCTAACACTCCCTGGTGCAATACTGTATTCCCAAGCAAAAGAAATTCAAAAAGAAGCTGAGCCACTTCCAGTTTTTTCTATCTACTATGTCTACTCACGGATGAAGATCGACAGTGTGCAATGGTTGAAAGTGAGTTTAGGCCGACGTGGGAATAGGATGAGAATGAGCTGGATTAGAGAAGATAAAACTTTAGAATGGAGCCAGAGACTCACTTTAACTTTTAGAGAGCCCGTTGATAATCAAGACAGAGTCTTACTTTTCAAAGATAAAAAATCAGCTGAACAATTAGCAACAAGTTCAAATATTAACGAATATGAAAAGATTTATCAGGCAGCAGTTAAAGGCGAAAAACTAGCCAACTCACCTGTAATCGCCATACTGCCGTCAGAAAACATTGACATCAAGAAAAACTTTTATTTAGTTCCAATTCATGGGTATGAAGATATTTTTATGAAAGGCACAACTGCACGGTTATTGCAAGTGTCTAGCATCCCTATGTCATCAGAAAATAAATTAAATAATACCCCAGCAAAAACACAACTGCAAACAAGTATAACGACTCCACCGTTTCAATCTAATAGAGCAAATGACGTACCCTATGCAGCAGGAATCACATTTGTTGTGGATTCAACACTATCTATGCAACGCTTTATTGATCGTACTCGACAAGCAGTAAAAACAATATTTAATGATATAAAGCAAGCAAACCTTTTAGGTAATGTAAGCTTTGGCCTAATCGCCTATAGAGATAATATCGAAATAACACCGAACGTTGAATACGTTACAAAACAATATGTTAGCTTAAAACAAGGTAAAAACCCTGATGTATTTATGAAACAGGTTGCTGACCTTCAAGCCACTGAATGGACAACAAAAAACTTCATAGAGGATGGGTTTGCAGGTATTCACCAAGCAATACAGGGTATGGATTGGTCACCTTTTGCTGCTCGATATATTGTTTTAATTACTGATGCAAGTTCGAGAGATGCAAATGACCCTTTGTCTAGTACAGGACTAAAATTAGCTGAATTAAAAAAACTAGCGCATGAAAAAAATATTGCTATTTTTGTCATGCACCTATTAACTCCCGCCTCTAAGTTTAATCACGAAGACGCAAGAAAACAATACACTGCACTCTCAGAATATCCTAATATTGGGAGTTTTTACTACGGTGTCCCAACAGGTAATACTAATGAACTTGGCAAGGTTATAGAAAAATTATCTACACAAATTACCGCTCAAGTTGGTCAGATGAAGGATGGTGTGAATAAGGATGCCATTCAAAATGTAAAACAGGAGTCTCCTCAGTTACAAGATTTAAACTCAAAGGTTGAAAAACTTGGTTACACCTTGCGTATGCGTTATTTACAAGAACAAGGAGAACAAGCACCCGATGTATTTAAAGCCTGGATAGTCGATAAAGATTTTAATACACCTGAAAAAAGAACAGTAGATGCCAGAGTTTTATTAACAAGGAATCAATTATCAGATTTACATTCTATTTTAAAACAAATATTAAATACTGCCAGAAAAGGTGTGATGTCCCCCAAAAACTTCCTCAATGATCTAAAAAGCCTTGCTGCAACGACATCTCGCAACCCTGATAGACTGGGGGGAGCAACTTCTATGACCGCAGGAAAAGGAAATAGTCTAGCTGAAATGGGGTTTATGCGTGAATATATTGAAGGTTTACCTTATACCGGCAAAGTCATGAATTTATCTTTAGATGATTGGCAAAGATGGCCAGTAAAACAACAGACTGAGTTCTTACAAAATATTAGAGAAAAAATCAATTATTATCAATTTTTACACGATAATGTAGACCTCTGGGTTAGCTTAAAAGGTGGGGCAATAGATGGTGATTCTGTTTTTCCAGTGCCACTAGTTTTACTACCTTAAGTTAAGCATTTATATCTTATGCAAGAATTTGGAACTCAAAAAAACAATAAGCCTTCGCCAACTAATATTTTATATGACTTACGTGGTGTCCATAAAAATAGAGAGGCCGAGGGAGTCGCTTTTCAATTAACGATCCCAACATTACAAATCTCAAAAGGTGAAAAAATTGCTTTAATTGGGCAAAGTGGTTGTGGAAAATCCACCTTATTAGATATGCTGGCATTTATATCTCAACCCACAACTAATAATTCTTTTTTTTTTCAACAGCAAAATATTGCAGATTTATGGAAAGATCGTCGCTACAGTCTTTTGTCTAAAATTCGTAGAGAAAATATCGGTTATGTAATGCAAACGGGAGGCTTACTTCCTTATTTAACAGTCAAAGAAAATATCAACATTTCAAGAGATATACTTGATCTCCCAGAAGATGACACAATAGCAGACCTAGTGGATAAATTAGACTTAAGCTACCATTTAAATAAACGGCCAACTGATCTATCTACTGGAGAAAGACAACGTGTTGCTATTGCAAGGGCTTTAGCTCACCGCCCAGACATTGTCATTGCTGACGAACCCACTGCGTCCTTAGACCCGTACGCATCAAAAACAGTCATGACTATGTTTATTAGGTTAGTCGAAGAAATGGGAATTACCGTTATTATTGCAAGCCATGCCTGGAATGACATTAAACATCTTGGGCTACGCCGATTATCACATCATTCGCTTCGTTCACCTGATGAATTAAAAACTGAAACCATAGTGACAGGATAAGGACATTTCTATGCGTAAAATTTTACGATTAGCAATCAAAGACTATTTCCATGAATGGCAAATTTCCAGCTGTTATATTCTAGCTTTAGCCGCTGTTCTTGGCCCCATGATGGTTCTATTTGCTTTAAAATTTGGTATTGTTTCAGGCCTGTTTGGACAGCTACTTGATAATCCAATTAACCGTGAATTAAGACCAATATACAGTGGGCACTTTGAAAAGAGTTGGTTAGCACAATTACAAAAACGCCCAGATGTTGGTTTCTTAGTGCCAAAAACTAGAAATCTGGCAGCAAGTATGCTGTTAAAAAGTAAAAATTCTCCTAGTATTATAAGTGTTGAGCTTATTCCAACCGCAGAAAACGATCCATTACTCTCCGGTACAAAAGAATACCCCAAAGGGTTTAACTCGATTATTTTGTCAAAATCAGCCGCAAAAAAATTAGCTGTTGGAGCAGGGGATACTCTTCAAGCCAGTGTACAAAGACATTATTTAGGCATAAAAGAACAACAGCAATTATCATTAAAAGTCCTGGCTGTAGCTAACAGTAGAGCTTTTACTCGTGAAGGAGCATTTGCTTCAGTTAAATTACTTGAAGCATTTGAAAGTTATAAAGATGGGCAGGCTGTACCAGAATTACACTGGACAGGATCACAATCTATAAACGGAAAACTAAACTACCCTAGCTTCCGACTTTTTTCTCAATCCATTGATGATGTTGATGGATTACAAAAATGGTTAGAAACCCAGGACGTTGAAGTGATAACTCAAGTTGAAGAGATAAAATCTGTTCAGCAGATGGATAAAACCCTTTCAACAATTTACTGGGCAATTGCCATGATTGGCATCATAGGCTTTTCAACATCTTTTGGTGCTAATTTATGGGCAAACGTTGAAAGAAAACGTAAAGAGCTCTCAATCATCAGAGTCATTGGTTTCTCTACCTTTGATATAACTATTTTCCCAATTATACAGAGTTTGCTAACTGTTTTTTTTGGCTGGCTATTATCTGTGCTGATTTTTCTAGGAATTTCTTTCTGGATTAACTCTATTATGAGTGGCCAATTAGAAACTGGAACCCAAGTTTGCGTTCTTCTCCCTATTCACTACTTAGTGTCTTTAATTGTAGGCATTATTTTGGCTATATTGGTTGCTACAGTTGCAGGAATACGTGCGGCATCAATTGAGCCAGCGCAAGGAATGCGTGAAATATAAATCACTAAGAACCTGTTCAGGTGGATTTTACGAAACAAAAATACTTTTCTTCAATATTACTTCTTTTAAAATTTCTTTGATAATTATTGATTAATCGCCATATACTATTAATATAAACTTTTATTTAAATTTAGATTTTATTTGTGAATTTCCAGAGAAAATTTGACGTTATTATTATTGGTGGTGGCCATGCCGGTACTGAGGCTGCTTTAGCATCAGCTCGCACTGGTGCAAAAACCTTATTACTCACCCAGAATATTGATACTTTAGGCCAAATGAGCTGTAACCCTGCTATTGGTGGAATTGGTAAAGGTCATTTAGTTAAAGAAATTGATGCTCTCGGTGGAGCAATGGCTATAGCTGCTGATAAAGCAGGTATTCACTTTCGAACTTTAAATTCCAGCAAGGGACCTGCAGTTAGGGCGACAAGAGCGCAAGCGGATCGTAGCTTATATAAACAAGCCATCAAAAGTTTTCTTGAAAACCAGAAAAACCTTACACTGTTTCAACAAACAGCGGCGGACCTCATTGTACAAGAAGGTAAAGTTACAGGCGTTAAAACGCAGATGGGACTAGATTTTTCTGCTCAAGCAGTGGTATTAACAACTGGGACATTTTTAGATGGTCGTATCCATATCGGTCTGGAAAATTACAGTGGTGGTCGTGCGGGTGATTCTGCATCAATTGGTTTAGCCAATCGCTTACGCGAATTACCTTTTAGAGTGGATAGGCTAAAAACGGGAACTCCTCCCCGTATTGACGGACGCAGTATTAACTTCGATAAACTAGAAGTCCAGCATGGCGATAAAATATCACCTATTTTTTCCTTCATGGGTTTACGAGCACAACATCCACGCCAAGTCCCATGCTATATTACTCGCACTAATAGTAAAACACATGACATCATTCGCTCAGGCATGGACCGTTCACCCATGTATACTGGCGTTATTGATGGTGTAGGCCCTAGATACTGTCCATCCATTGAAGATAAAGTTGTTCGCTTTGCGGACAGAGATTCACATCAAATTTTTGTTGAGCCCGAAGGATTAGAAACACATGAAATATACCCTAATGGTGTATCAACCAGTTTACCTTTTGACATTCAACAACAATTTATTCAGTCCATGCTTGGATTTGAAAATGCTGTTATTATGCGCCCCGGCTATGCTATTGAGTATGACTTCTTCAACCCTATAGATTTAAAATCATCGTTAGAAACCAAGCATATGAATGCTTTGTTTTTTGCAGGCCAAATCAATGGTACAACCGGCTATGAAGAAGCTGGAGCACAAGGCTTAATAGCTGGATTAAATGCCGCTCGCCTAGTTAAAGGCCTTGAAAGCTGGTGTCCAGAACGTGATGAAGCTTATATAGGTGTCATGATTGATGATCTAATTACTCGTGGCACACAAGAACCCTATCGAATGTTCACTAGCCGCGCTGAATACAGATTACTATTAAGAGAAGATAATGCTGATTTACGCTTAACAGAAAAAGGTAAAGAACTTGGCTTGGTTGATAATATTCGTTGGCAGGCATTTGAAACAAAACGAGAAGCAATTGTCCAATTACAAAATAAATTAAGTCATCAATGGGTTAGAACAAATACTGCTGAAGCTCAACAAGCTGAATATTTATGGGGCAAAGAACTTAAAAAAGAAGCAAGTATGATGTCACTTCTTTGTAGGCCTGAAGTTGATGTAGAGAATTTATTAGATTTTGCAGGACAAGAAAATGTTGCAGAGCAAGTCGCACAACAAGTAGCAATACAAGCAAAATATGCCGGTTATATCGATAGACAAAAAACTGAAATAGACCGAACTAAACGTCATAATCATTTAAAATTACCTATTGATGAGGATTATAGCAAAGTGTCTGGCTTATCAAATGAAGTTAGCGAGAAACTAAAACTACAAAAACCAGAAACACTAGGACAGGCTTCCAGAATACCGGGCATTACACCTGCGGCAATCTCTTTATTACTTGTTCATCTTAAAAAGAAATCAGCCTGATGGAGGAATGTCGAATGATCTTGCAACAGGGCTTGCAAGAACTCAAACTAACGGCTAATGATAAACAAATAAATTTATTACTCGCCTTTATAAAACTAATCGAAAAATGGAATAAAGCCTATAATCTAACGGCCGTTCGTAATCTGGAAGATATGGCACGACTACACATACTTGATAGTTTAGCTATTCTTCCTCACATTGAGGGAAGTCATATAGCCGATATTGGTACGGGAGCTGGCTTACCTGGCATTCCATTAGCTATTTTTTTACCAGATATTGAATTTACCTTGATTGATTCTAATTCAAAAAAAACTCGTTTTGTACAGCAAGCCATATTAGAATTAGACTTAAGTAATGTTTCCGTTATACATAGTCGTGTAGAAAACATACAAATTGAAAAACTTTTTTCTTCTCTAATCTTACGTGCCTTTTCTAATATGCAAAATATTGTTGCTCTAACTCATCACTTAATAGACAAACCGGGTATCGTATTAGCAATGAAGGGGCTAAACCCAAGTGAAGAACTAATCGACTTTACTGAACAATATACTGTTATCCCCATTAAAGTCCCAGGTGTCGATGCTGAAAGATGTTTAATTCGTATTACAGGAATTAACGATGGGTAAAATTATTGCTATCAGCAATCAAAAAGGTGGTGTAGGAAAAACGACCACTTGCGTTAATCTTGCTGCATCATTAGCAGCAACCAAAAAACACGTGCTTCTCATTGACTTAGACCCCCAGGGCAATGCAGCCATGGGCTGTGGGGTAGATAAGGATAGAGTCATTTATTCTAGCTGCGAATTATTATTAGAAGAAGTCCCTGTTTCTGAAATCCTGATTCATAACAAAGAAATGAATCTTGATATTATTCCTGGAAACTCGGATTTAACTGCGGCAGAAGTGCAATTGATGGAAACAAAAAATAGGGAAAGAAAACTTTCTGACTCCCTATTAAAAGTCAAAAATGAATATGATTATATTTTAATTGACTGTCCTCCCTCACTCAATATGCTAACTATCAATGCCATGGTTGCAGCAAATAGCTTATTGATTCCTATGCAATGTGAATATTACGCATTAGAAGGACTATCTGATTTAATGGATACAATGAAAAACATTCAGGAAAGGCTTAACCCAACTTTACATCTTGAAGGTATACTTAGAACAATGGTCGATAACAGAAGTCTATTAACCAAAGATGTCTCTGATCAGTTATTAGACTATTTTAAAGATCGTGTTTTTAGAACCTTTATTCCACGTAATATTCGCTTGGCTGAAGCACCCAGTCATGGCTTACCCGTAATGATGTATGATAAAAATTCTCGCGGTGCTCTTGCCTATATCGCATTAGCAGGTGAATTGATTAGAAAACATGAGAACAAATAGATGGCAGTAAAAAAAAGAGGACTAGGACGTGGATTAAATGCTCTATTAGGAGATGCAGTTAAAACAGAGCCAGATAAAACAAAAAACCAAGAACAACATACTTTACCTATAGAATTTCTACAACGAGGAAAGTATCAGCCAAGAAAAGACATGGACCCTAAAACTTTAGGAGAACTGGCTGATTCAATCAAAGCTCAAGGTATTATTCAACCCATTGTTGTCCGTTCAATTGAGGATGATAAATACGAAATTATTGCAGGTGAGCGCCGTTGGCGAGCAGCCCAGTTAGTTCCCTTACAAGAAGTACCTGTCGTTATCAAAGATTACGATGATCGTACAACAATGGCTGTAACTCTTATTGAAAATATTCAACGAGAAGACTTGAATGCCTTGGAAGAATCAGAGGCACTAAAAAAGCTCACAGAAGAATTTGAAATGACACATCAACAAGTTGCTGATGCTATTGGAAAATCTCGAGCTACAGTTTCTAATTTGCTGCGATTACTTGACTTACACAGCGAAGTAAAACTGTTACTAAGTAAAGGCTTACTAGAAATGGGACATGCAAGGGCTCTACTTTCTTTAGAGGACAAAAAACAAATAGAAATAGCTAACAAAATTGTTTCTCAAAGATTAACCGTCCGGGAGGTTGAAAAAATAATCAAAGAGCTTGGCAGTGAAAAAAAGGTTATTCTAAAACCCCAAGATTCTGATACATTACGATTACAAGAACAACTAACAGAAAAAACAGGAACAAAAGTCACCATAAACCATCAACAAAATGGAAAAGGAAAATTAGTTTTTAACTACACTAGCCTGGAAGAATTAGAAGGAATAATTGAAAGAATTCAATAATTTTTTGGATTTAAGTCAGTAAAATCACATTTATATAATTGGGCTACCCAAAAGTGATAGCCCAGCCAACTTAGATATATCTAAAAAGGTAAATCAAACTTAATTACCTTGAGCTTTATTATCTCCCTCTTTTTCTATTTTATCTTTAGTTTGTTCTGCTTTTTCAACAACTTTTTTCTCTCCTTCAACCTCTTCGATACTCTCTTTTTCTTTTTCCGCACTTTCAGATCTCATAAGAATGGTAGCCATACAGTCCATCACACTAGTCGTGTAATTACTACGTGCGGCGACTAATTCTTGTGGAGAGCCAAAAATTGCCCGTAACTCTTCAAGCATCGCTTTTTTATCTTCTACCGTTCTCATGGACAGCATTTTAGTATAGTTCTGATAAGACGTAAGCCTAACAGGATCTAATGGAAATGCTCCAGGCATCTCTTCTGATGACATTTTAACCACACAATCTGTCATTTTTTCGGGTTTTATTTTGTAATCAACGAGGTCACTGTTGATCTTCATTTCTTCTAATACGGCTTTCTCATATGCCTCTTTATCAGCACAAGCAGTCAAAAAAAGTGCAGATGCGCAAATTAATAATATTTTTTTCATAATTTTCTTTGCTTATTGTAAATGAGTGTTAGATATTTCATCCATTGCTTGAGCAACCCATGCTTCAGCCTCTGAATTAATTTCGTTTGATTTTTTCCCTGTTGACTCTATTATTGGCCCTATCTTAACTTGAATAGTTCCTGGATATTTTAAAAAACTATATCTAGGCCAAAACTCCCCCGCATTATGAGCCAATGGAATGACTGGATAGCCCGATTTATGAGCTAACATCGCGCCACCCCCTAAAAACTTTTTATTTTCACCCGGTGCAGCACGAGTGCCCTCAGGAAAAATAACGACCACTAAACCTTCTTTTAAACGTTCAGTCCCTTGCTTTATTAGGGAAAGCAAAGCATTTCTTTGATTTTCTCTATTGATTGATACTGGTTTTAAGCTAGCCATTGCCCAGCCACCAATAGGAATCCAATTTAAAGATTCTTTTAACACATTGGTTTGCATGGGAATAAATGATCGCAAGGCTAAAGTCTCCCAAGCTGACTGGTGCTTGGCAAGCACAATATAAGCTCTGTCTTTAGGCAGGTTTTCCAACCCGTCTACCTGATAACTTAATCCACAAAATATTTTAGCAACCCACAATATAGAGGAAGACCATAAGACAGATAATTTATATCGAAATGAAAAAGGGAAAATAATACTAAAAAGTATCAGTAAACCAGCAATCGGTACAGATATAAGTATGTATAAAAAAAACAAACTAGAACCTAAATACACAGCTAAAGTCTTTTTATGCGGTAATGAATTTTGCTGCATCATAAAGGTTTTCAAAAATAGGGGAGGAAATTTCTGGATTATTTTCCAGTGTTTCTAAACCTTTACCGGTTTTTACTAATATTGGCTTAGCACCGACTGCTTCAGCCGCCTGAATATCAGCTAACTTATCTCCGACATAATAAAGATCAGATAGTGGTCGATTATATTCTTTAGAAAAAGCATTAAACATACCTGGCTGTGGCTTTCGACATGAGCAGTTTAAATCAGGATCATGAGGACAATAATAAATCTTTTCGATCACTCCTCCTTTCTCTTCAACCATTTTCTCCATCTTCTGATGAATTTGGATCATTGCCTCTTCGTCATAAAGCCCTCGTCCTATGCCAGACTGGTTAGTTATGACTATTACTTTATAACCCTTCTCATTAAATAACGAGATAGCCTCAAGGCTTCCAGGAATAGGCTCCCATTCCTCTGTTGATTTAATATAACCAACGGAATCTTCATTAATAACTCCGTCACGATCTAATAATATATATGATTGCATCATTCTTGTAATTTTGAAATATCAGCAATTTTAAGAAACTGCTGAGATAAAACTGACAATAAAGCTAAGCGACTAGCGCGTAATACCAAATCATCTGTATTGACCATAACGTTATCAAAAAAAGCATCAATCTCATTTTTCAACTGTGCTAGACGAGTTAAAGTAGCTTGATAGTTTTTTTGCTCTAATAAAGGTTTAATATCTCTAGCTGAATCATTCGCTGCTGATTGCAAGTTTTTTTCTTCATCTTCAATTAAACCACTGATTGAATTTGCAGGTTTAGTCTCCGATTTTTTCAGGATATTGATAATACGCTTATTAGCCGCCGCTAAACTTTGTGCTTCAGGCAACACTCTAAATGCTTTAACTGCTTGTAGTCGTTGCATAAAATCTAAAGGACGTGAAGGTTTTACGCTTTGCACTGCGTCAAATTCATCCACCTTATAATCATGATCTAAACAATAACCTTTTAGTCGATCAAAAATAAAACTTGTCACCAATTGCTGAGTTTTTTCTTGATCAAACTCATGGTTAAATTGTGCTAACGCGCGATTAATAAGTTCAACAACATCAAGATCTAATTTATTTTCAATGATAATTCTGAGAAAACCTAATGTCGCTCGTCTTAAGGCGTATGGGTCTTTATCACCTGTAGGAATAAGACCTGCACTAAAAATGCCCGATAAAGTATCAATTTTTTCAGCAACTGAAAGTATTTGTCCTGTTTTACTTGAAGGGGTTGGACTACCCGATTGTTTAGGAAAATACTGTTCTTCAATTGCAATGGCAACTTCACTAGCCTCATTATCAGCCAAAGCATAATAACGTCCCATAATACCTTGCAAACTAGCAAATTCACTCACCATGTCCGTCATTAAATCTGTTTTTGCCAAGTGTGCTGCTCGTTTGGCTAGTGTGACATCTGCATTGAGTTGACTAGCAATATACTCAGCCAGTTTTTCAACCCGCTTGGTTTTATCTGCCAGTGTACCTAAGGTTTTTTGAAAAATAATGGACTCTAGGCTGCTAACGCGATCTTCCAGTTTTTGTTTTCTATCTTGCTTCCAAAAAAACTCAGCATCTGCTAAACGAGGCATAATAACGCGCTCATTGCCTTTTTGAATTGACTCAGGGCGGCTACTTTCAATATTACTAAAAGTAATAAAGTGTGGAAGTAACTTTCCTTCAGCATCTTTGATAGGAAAATATTTTTGATTGATTTGCATTGTGGTAATCAAAACCTCAATTGGCAAATCAAGAAACCGGGTGTCAAAATCACCCAATATGGGTACAGGCCATTCGTTTAAAGCAGTAATTTCTTCCAGTAAATCATCTTCTATATGGGCAATACCCTGCACTGTTTTAGCCGCCGCAGTTGCATTATTTCGAATAATACTTTGACGCTCCGAAAAATCAGCAATGACTTTGCCTTGTTGCTTTAATACATCCAAATATTCTTCGACATTCTTAATAACTATTTTCTGCGGTGCATGAAAACGATGTCCTTGAGTTTTGTTTCCTGTTGTTAAGCCAAGAATTTCAGTCTCTATTACCTCATTACCAAAAATTAAAATAGCCCAATGAACTGGCCGAACAAATTCTGTTTGATAATCCCCCCAACGCATTCTTTTAGCTATTGGTAACAAATGAATACTTTTGCGAATAATATCGGGCATTAATTCCTCAGTCATTAAGCCTTTAACTTCTTGTTTAAAAGCCAACCACTCGCCCTTATCTGTTTTTAGACTGTCCAGTTTATCGACCGTTGTACCACACCCCCTTGCAAAACCAACTGCAGCTTTACTGGGAGCCCCATCTTCTGCAAAAGCTGCCTTTATTGCTGGGCCTCTTTTCTCCACTACTTTATCAGGTTGGGTAGTATCCAGGTTTTTAACAATAATAGCTAAACGTCTAGGGGATGCGTATGCTTCAGCTGAAGCGTAGTTCAACTCAGCATCTTTTAATCCAGCTTCTACATTACTTAACAGAGCATGACTTAGTTTTAATAAGGATTTGGGGGGTAATTCTTCACACCCTAATTCAAACAATAAATCTTTCGTTTGTGTCATGATGATTCTCCCTGATCCTTAATTAGCATTGGAAAACCTAATGATTCCCTACGTTGATAATAAGCTTCAGCAACAGATTTAGATAAATTTCTAACACGTAATATAAAACGTTGTCTTTCGGTAACAGAAATAGCATGTCGAGCATCCAGCAAGTTAAAAGTATGAGATGCTTTTAAGACCATTTCATAAGCTGGCAGGGGTAAATCCGTTTCAATCAATTTTTGACATTCTTTTTCATAAGTATCAAAACAGTCGAAAAGAAAATCAACATTTGCATGGTCAAAATTGAATTTAGACATTTCGACTTCATTTTGGTGAAATACATCACCATAAGTCACTATGCCTTGAGGGCCCTTTGCCCAGACTAAATCATAGACACTTTCTACTCCCTGTATATACATGGCAATCCGTTCAAGCCCATAAGTCAATTCGCCACTCACAGGCTTACATTCCAGCCCACCTACTTGTTGAAAATAAGTGAACTGTGAAATTTCCATTCCATTTAACCAGACTTCCCAACCCA
>CAZZIX010000009.1:25318-32766 GCA_964654345.1 uncultured Methylomarinum sp. | reverse complement strand
GTGCTCCAACCGCTAAATCATCAAAGCCATCCCCATCAAAATCCCCAGAAGTAAGTGAATAGCCAAATTCATCTCCCTGTTCATTTAGACCGAGTGAATAGCCATTGGGTTGTCTGCTACTTTGAGTATGTGCTTTCCAAGACTGAAGGCCAATGCTATCAGTACCTTGATAGACAAAAATAATACCTGATTTTGGGTCGCCATCTAGTGATTCCCCTGGTGCACCAACAGCTAGATCCATTAGACCATCATGATTAAAATCTCCAGTAGCCATAGCGTGGGTAAATAGATCACCGTCTTCATTAGCTCCTAATCGAGTTTGAGCAATAGATTCCTGAGGATGTGTCAATATAAGTGACAAAAGTGCCATCATATAGAGGATATATTTATAAATTGACATTGTTTGACTCCATTTTTATTATTTTTTGAATCACGAATAGTTATTTGATAAATTCATTCAGTATCAGAAAAACTCATCAACTGAGAGTAGTTTAAAGAAACTATTTGTTAAAATCTGTGAATTATTCACACTCTTGTTTCTAACAGTAAGCGAAATAAGTTGAATGAGTGGGAAACTATAATAGTCTGGATTTTGGTGGCTATGAGCAGAAAGAGACAGAGTTATGGGAAAAGCTTACAGCAAGAGTAGTATTAAGCCCTAATACACAGTAAAATAAACAAAGTATAAACTTTTCCTTTTATTCAAATGAATACAAAAAAAATTGGTTTTATTGGTGCGGGGAATATGGCATCAAGTTTGATTAATGGGTTAATTGCTAGCGGACAGGCACCTAGCCAATTATGGGCATCTGATACAAATCAGGATACCTTACATACATTGGCAGAAAAACTAAAAATCAATGTTAGCACTGATAATAATAGCTTGGTTAATGAAGTTGATGTCCTTGTGTTAGCAGTTAAGCCACAGATATTGCGTTTAGTCGCTGAAGCTATAGCCGATGCGGTTAAGAGTAATAATGTATTAATCGTCTCTATTGCGGCTGGTATTTCGCAAAGCAGTCTGGCGGAATGGTTAGGAAATAACTGTGCGATTGTTCGTTGTATGCCCAATACGCCCGCTTTGGTTCAAACGGGAGCAACTGCACTTCATGCAAATAGTAGGGTAAGTGACGAGCAAAAAAACCTGGCTGAGAATATTTTACGTTCAGTGGGGATTAGTTTGTGGGTTGATCATGAAAGTGAGCTGGATGCTGTAACGGCTGTATCTGGTAGTGGCCCTGCTTATTTTTTTCTGCTAATGGAAGCAATGGAAAAGGCTGCACTTGAATTAGGTTTAGATGAAAATACTGCAAGGCTATTAATTCAGCAAACAGCCTTAGGTGCTGCTAAAATTGCATTAGAATCTGATGAAACCTCAGGGCAATTACGTCAAAAAGTGACATCAGCAGGTGGAACAACAGAACAGGCAATTAAAACCTTTGAGGAAAATGATTTTTCTCAACTGGTCTCTAAAGCCTTACATGCAGCACGAGATAGATCCGTAGAAATGTCTAAAGAATTAGGAGCAAAATAATGGGTACAAGTTATATGACTAATCCGGTTATATTTTTAATTGATACACTGGTTTCACTTTATATATTGGCAGTTGTCTTACGTTTTTTATTACAGTGGACTCGTGCAGATTTTTATAATCCAGTTTCTCAGTTTTTAGTGAAAATCACCCACCCACCCTTAAAATTTCTTCGTCGATTTGTACCTTCAATTGGTAAGATAGATACGTCTTCCATTGTATTGGCATTAGCCTTACAAATGATTGCAGACTTTTCAATTTTAATGCTCAAAGGTGTGATGGTGAGCATTCCCGCATTGATCGTTTTATCATTTACCCAGCTGGTTTCTTTGCTGATTAATGTTTTTATTTTTGCAGTTTTTGCCAGAGCAATACTAAGTTGGTTTGACTCTGGGAATTACAATTCTGCAAGTTCTCTTTTGCATAGTTTAACCGAACCTGTACTCAATATGTGCCGTAAGGTGATACCCGATTTAGGAGGGATGGATTTATCACCATTAATTGCTTTAGTTGCATTACAGTTAGCAAAAATGATGATTTTGCCGCCATTGAATGAATTGGCCAGCATAATTGGCTAATCCTGGCTATTAGTCATAACCTAAAAAATCAATCAGTGTATGACACCTGAACAATTTACTAAATATACCAAACAAGGGTATAACCGTATCCCTATTAGCCGAGAAGTTTTAGCTGATCTGGACACTCCATTGAGTGCTTACCTTAAATTAGCAAATGGTGCTTATTCTTATTTATTTGAGTCTGTCTATGGTGGTGAACAATGGGGTCGATATTCTATTATAGGCTTGCCATGTAAAACATGGGTAAAAATTACAGGCACTCAGATTACACTAGAAAAAGAAGGTGTAATTCTTGAGGATTTTACCCATCCACAACCGTTAGAGTGGATTGAAGAATTTAGGCTACGTTATAAAATTCCAGATATTGATGGATTGCCACGATTTAATGGTGGCTTAGTTGGCTATTTTGGCTATGAAACGATTGCCTATATTGAACCTCGATTAAAGTCGAAGGGTAAAGAAGACCCTATTGGTACTCCTGATATTTTATTGATGGTTTCAGAAGAAATGCTGGTTTTTGATAACCTGTCAGGCAAAGTGCTCTTGTTGACACATGCAAACCCAGCAGATGAAAATGCTTATCAAAATGCACAGAATAGATTGAATGGTCTGATTGTTAAATTGCGAGATTTAACCGCAAAATTTGAAACGCAAACAACAACTAAAAAAGTTGATGAGGCTGATTTTATTTCTGGTTTCACTCAGCAGGGATACGAGGATGCAGTATTAAAAGCTAAGGACTATATTGTTGCTGGAGACATTATGCAAGTAGTGATTTCCCAGCGTATGTCTATTCCCTATTCTGCTTCACCACTTAATTTATATCGAGCATTGCGCTGTTTGAACCCATCACCTTATATGTATTATTTAAATCTGGGTGATTTTCATATTGTAGGTTCATCACCTGAAATTTTAGTTAGACTAGAAGATGATGCAGTGACAGTTAGACCGATTGCTGGAACTCGACCTCGTGGTGCAAATAAAGAAGAGGATGATGCGTTAGAAAAAGAGTTATTAGCTGACCCGAAAGAATTGGCAGAACATTTAATGTTGATTGACTTAGGTCGTAACGATGCGGGGAGAGTGGCCAAAATAGGCACGGTCAAATTAACAGATAAAATGTTGATTGAGCGATATTCTCATGTTATGCATATTGTGTCTAATGTAACGGGTGAATTGCAAGAAGGTAAAGATGCGTTTGATGTATTGGCGGCTACTTTTCCTGCGGGAACAGTAAGTGGTGCACCCAAAATTAGAGCGATGGAAATTATTGATGAATTAGAGCCAGTAAAACGTGGCGTTTATTCTGGTGCAGTAGGATATATTTCCTGGTCGGGTAATTTAGATACAGCCATCGCGATTAGAACTGCTGTGATAAAAGATAAAACCCTACATATACAAGCCGGTGCAGGTATAGTTTATGATTCGGTACCTAGGAATGAATGGGATGAAACAATGAATAAGGGACGTGCCATTTTTAAAGCAGTTGCTATGGCTGAAGCAGGATTAGAAGGGGAAAGTTCATGACTGTAAAAGTAGTCATGGTCGATAATTACGATTCGTTTACTTATAATTTAGTGCAATATTTTGGTGAACTGGGTGCTGATGTCACCGTAGTTCGGAATGATGAAATGTCAGTTGAAGATATTGATGCTTTATCACCTGATAAAATTGTTATTTCTCCTGGGCCATGTACGCCTAAAGAAGCAGGGGTTTCTGTTGAAACTATAGAAAAGTTTTCAAAAAAATATCCGATTTTAGGTGTGTGTTTAGGACATCAAAGCATAGGAGTCGCTTTTGGCGGCGATATTGTTCATGCTAAAAGTATTATGCATGGTAAAACATCGCCTGTTTATCACCAAAACCAAGGGGTTTTTAAAGGACTGAATAATCCTTTTATTGCCACACGTTATCATTCCTTGGTAATTGATCAGAAAACATTGCCTGACTGTTTAGAGGTAACAGCCTGGACAGAGGGTGAATCAGGAAATATTGATGAAATTATGGGGGTCCGGCACAAAGAATTAGATATAGAAGGTGTTCAGTTTCACCCCGAATCTATATTGACCGAACATGGCCATGATATGTTAAAAAATTTCTTGGATCAATAAATTCCACACAAAGTGGTATGCGCATCACAATATTAAGACACGGAAATCCAGATTTATCAGGCTGGGGTAAAATAACTACCTCTGAAATGCCCGAATGGATAGCCGCCTATAATTCTGCTGGAGTAGAGCAAAAAATTAGTCAGTCTTCCCAGGAAATGGTCAATGAATTTGAGCATAAATTTATTGTTTGTAGTCATTTAAAAAGGTCTATACATTCTGCGAAAATTATTGGTTACCCATCACCCGATTTGGTTGATGTAATATTTTGTGAGGCAGAGCTTCCAGTTATACAGCTACCTGTTATTAAATTAACGCCTCATGATTGGAGTATGGTTTTCAGAGTTTTTTGGTTTGTAGGTATTTCTAAAAAAGTAGAGTCTTTAACTTCTTTTAAATATCGAGTTTCTTTGGCGACTGAAAAGTTAGTTCATTTAGCAACAATTCACAATTCTGTCTTATTTATGGGGCATGGTATTATTAATCGTTTTTTGGCAAAAGAACTTACTTTAAAAGGCTGGACGGGTAAAGAAGCACCCAATGATAATAAATACTGGGGATATAAGTATTGGGAATATGCAACGTATATAAAACATTAATAATATGAAAATCCAGCAAGTACTTAATAGGTTGCTAGACAAACAAGATTTAACTGCAAATGAAATGCGTGATGTAATGCGCAGTATTATGAGCGGTGGAGCAACAGATGCGCAGATAGGTGGGTTTTTAATTGCGTTACGCTGTAAAGGCGAGAGTATTGATGAAATTACTGCCGCTGCTGAAGTGATGCGTGAATTAGCGACCAAAGTTCCAGTTTCTGGATCTCATGTGATTGATACATGCGGAACCGGAGGAGATGGTGCAAACACATTCAATATATCAACAACCTGTGCTTTTGTGGTGGCCGCTGCAGGTGGTCAAGTCGCCAAGCATGGAAATCGTTCTGTTTCCAGTAGTTCAGGTAGTGCTGATGTGCTAGAAGAGGCTGGTGTCAATTTGAGTTTGTCAGCGGAACAAGTCGTACAATGTGTGGATAAAATTGGTGTTGGTTTTTTATTTGCACCAAAGCATCATAGTGCAATGAAATATGCGATAGGCCCACGTAAGGAAATGGGGGTTAGAACCTTGTTTAATTTATTAGGTCCCCTATCAAACCCAGCGAGAGCAGATAATCAATTAATTGGTGTTTTTTCTTCGAATTGGGTAGAACCCTTGGCCCAGGTCCTTAAAAAATTGGGTAGTAATCATGTATTAATTGTTAATGCAGAAGATGGCCTGGATGAAATTAGTATTGCATCTGCTTCAAATATTGCAGAATTAAAAAATGGAATAATTTCAACTTATCAAGTTACACCTGAGCAATTTGGTTTACAACGTGCAAGCTTGGAATCTTTGTCGGTTGATAGTGCTGAATCCAGTTTAGTTATGGTTAAAGCTGTACTACATAATCAAGCGGGTGCAGCAAAAGATATTGTTGTCTTAAATTCAGGAGCTGCAATTTATGCGGCAAATTTAGTTGATAGTTTTGAAGCCGGAATAGATAAAGCTAAACAAGTTATTGAAAGCGGAGCTGCATTTGAAAAAATGGAATTGCTTATCAAATATTCAAATGAGTTTTAATGATAATTATTTAAAATAATGACAGATACCCCTGATATACTAAAAAAAATTCTTGAAAGAAAAGCTGAAGAAGTTGCGAGCAGAAAACAGCGAATATCTTTAGATACTTTGCAAGAACTTGCAAGTGCAACTGAAATGCCAAGAGGTTTTGCCAAAGCGTTACAAAGTAAGGCTGATGCAAAACAAACAGCTATTATTGCAGAAATAAAAAAAGCATCTCCAAGCCAAGGGGTGATTAGAGAGGATTTTAAGCCACTTGAAATTGCGCAAGATTACGCCATGAAGGGTGCAACTTGCTTGTCCATTCTTACGGATAAAGATTTTTTTCAAGGTTCAGAAGCTTATCTGCAAAAAGCCAGAGGAGTTTGTCCACTGCCTGTTTTGAGAAAGGACTTTATGATTGACCCTTACCAAATCCATGAGTCACGTGCATTAGGTGCAGATTGTGTTTTATTGATTGTGGCTGCTTTAGAGGATGGTCAAATGCATGAACTTGCATATTTGGCCATGAAATTAGGTATGGATGTTTTAGTAGAAACACATAATGCAGAAGAATTAGAACGTGCATTAACATTAGATACAAAACTTATTGGTATTAATAACCGTAATTTAAGAACATTTGAAACTTCATTACAAACAACATTAGAATTAAAACAGAGTGTTCCCGATGATTGTTTAGTTATTACAGAAAGTGGAATTCATACTAAAGAGGATGTACAGCTCATGCTAGATAACGATATCTATACTTTTTTGGTGGGCGAAGCATTTATGAGAGCAGAGTCTCCAGGGAATAAAATGCGAGAACTTTTCAATTTTTAAATGGTCTTATTATAGTTCTCAGGTTGACTCTTGTTTTTTTGTTCGTAAAGCATAAATCTATTGATACTATTCAAGAGTATAAAACCATTATCTAACTTAAGTTTAATATTGTGACTTTTATAGATTCCTATCTTTTACCGATAACTGCCCTGGATAAAAGCTACAATCCCTATCTGGTCTTTTTATCAATCATTATTGCAATTGCAGCTTCTTTTACTGCTTTTGGTGTCTATGAGCGAGCGCATGCCTCAAAAAACTCATTGTATCAAATACTTTGGATATTTTTTGGTGCTATTTCAATGGGTATCGGCATCTGGTCGATGCACTTTATAGGCTCAGTCGCATTATTGCTGCCTATTTCAGTTTCGTTTGATCCTAAAATTACGCTCTTATCCATTTTCCCCTCAATATTCGCGAGTAGTGTGGTTTTTTGGTTAATGAGCCAAGCAGAATTCAATCGAAGTAGGTTATTATTTTGTGGAGTATTATTGGGTGCTGCTATTGGTGCTATGCATTATATAGGTATGGCAGCTATGGAGTTGAATGCCAGTGTTGTTTATTTAAAATCAATCTTTGTTTTATCTCTTTTCGTTGCTGTTATTTTAGCAACTATTTCTTTGAATATAAAATATAGAGCTACAACACAAAATGAATATCAGTTTATAACTAAAGAACAAACTCTTAGCGCTATTGTGATGGGTATCGCTATTTCAAGTATGCATTATACTGCGATGCTTGCTGTTGGGTTTATCCCTATTGAAAATACAAGTTATGTAAATAAAGGAATTGATG
>CAZZIX010000009.1:16520-25218 GCA_964654345.1 uncultured Methylomarinum sp. | reverse complement strand
ATGGGATATGAAGAAGCAGATATTATAGGAGAAACACCCAAAAATTTATATGCTGGGAACAATGATGACTTTTTTCAAAAAAAATTTTGGAACACACTAGTTAATGAAGGAAGATGGAGTGGTAAGGTTGTTAGTCGGAGAAAAAGTGGTGAGACTTTTTCACAATGGCAAACCATCTCCGCGGTAGAGGATGAGCAAGGGAAAATAACTCATTATATTTCCTTTTTTTCTGATATTAAAGAATTTAAACTAGCAGAAAAAGAAATTGAACAATTGGCTTTTTATGACCCTTTGACAGGGTTGCCAAATAGAAGGTTGCTTCATGAGCGATTAGCTCATGAACTCAATCTTGCAAGGCGCTATCAAAGAGCCGGTGTTTTACTTTTCTTAGATCTTGATCGATTCAAGCATATTAATGATTCATTAGGTCATTCAGTGGGTGATGAATTGTTAATTGAAACAGCGAGAAGGCTTCAGTCTATATTGCGTGATACAGATACCGCTGTCCGTATTGGTGGTGATGAATTTATTATATTAGGCAGCGCCCAAGATGGTATTTACTCTGATTTAACAGAACAATCGCATGTTATTGCTGAAAAAATTAATAACGTTATTTTAGAACCCTATCTTATAGGAGGTCATGAATTTTATATTTCTGCAAGTATAGGTATAACTCTGTATACAGGAATTGATGAAACTGTTGATTTATTGCTTAAAAGAGCTGATACAGCAATGTATCAAGCAAAGGATGCCGGTAGAAATACTTATCGCTTTTATCAACAAAGCATGCAAGAGGCTGCCGATGCAAAACTTGATATTGAAAGAAATTTACGCACAGCAATCTTAAATGATGAGTTTAGAATTTTTTATCAACCGCAGCATTCTGATGAAAAAACAATTATTGCTGTGGAAGCACTTATGCGCTGGAATAACTCGAACCTGGGTGAAATACCACCTGCAGAATTTATTCCAATCGCAGAAGAAACTGGTTTGATTTTAAAGATAGGGCAATGGGTGATAGAAACGGTATGTGAACAGATCATTAGTTGGGATAGTGAGAATATCTCTATTCAACATATTGCCATTAATATTAGCGCTAAACAGTTTCATCAATCAGATTTTGTTTCAAATTTAGTCCATACATTGACAGACTATGAAATACAACCAAAAAGAATCATTTTAGAAATAACTGAAGGTGTTTTTTTAGGTAATATTGAAGATGTAATAGATAAAATGAATGCTTTAAAACAAAAAGGATTTAAGTTTTCTATTGATGATTTTGGTACAGGTTATTCATCACTCACTTATTTAAAACGATTACCCTTTGATCAACTTAAAATTGATCAGTCTTTTATTATTGAGTTTGTCAATAGACCTGAAGATGTGGCTATCGTTAAAGCTATTTGTACTATGGCAAAAGGCCTTGGATTAGAACTTATTGCTGAAGGAGTAGAAACAGAAGAACATTTGGCTTTTTTGTCGGGTTTTGGTTGCCATGGTTTTCAAGGAAACTATTTCAGTAAACCACTGACGGCAGGGCAATTAAGAGAATATTTCAAAGAATTTAGAAAACCGGAATAGAAAAACATTATGTCAAAAATAATAGTTAATAATCCAATCGTTGAATTGGATGGTGATGAGATGACTCGTATTATCTGGTCATTTATTAAGCAAGAGCTGATTTTACCTTATTTAGATTTGCCCATTGAATACTATGACTTAGGTATCACCAGTCGCGATCAAACAGATGACCAAATTACGATTAAAGCAGCAGAAGCTATTCAAAAATTTGGTGTAGGTATTAAATGTGCAACGATTACACCTGATGAGACCAGAGTTAAAGAATTTGATCTAAAAAGAATGTATCGTTCACCTAATGGAACCATTCGTAATATTCTTGGTGGTACAGTCTTTCGTGAACCTATTATTTGTCAAAATGTACCTCGCCTTGTTCCTAATTGGACACATCCAATTTGTATAGGCCGTCATGCCTTTGGTGATCAATACAGGGCGACTGATTTTAGAACAACAGGTAAAGGAAAGCTTTCTATTACTTTTACTCCGGAAAACGGAGAACAAACTCAACATTTTGAGGTCTATGATTTTGAGGGTGATGGCGTAGCCATGGCAATGTTTAATACGGATGAATCAATCCGTGGTTTTGCACATAGTTGTTTTAAGGTCGCATTAGACAGAGGCTGGCCTTTGTATTTATCGACCAAAAATACTATTCTGAAACAATATGATGGGCGTTTTAAAGATATTTTTGAAGAAATTTATCAGTCTGATTATAAATCCTTATTTGAAAAAAATAGTCTTGTTTATGAACATAAGCTGATTGATGATATGGTCGCCTCTGCTCTTAAGTGGCATGGAGAGTTTGTCTGGGCGTGTAAAAACTATGATGGCGATGTACAGTCAGATACAGTAGCTCAAGGGTTTGGTTCTCTTGGCTTGATGACATCTACTTTAATAACACCTGATGGAAAAACCATGGAAGCAGAAGCTGCACATGGCACAGTAACACGCCATTATCGACAGCATCAAAAAGGGGAAAAAACATCGACTAACCCTATTGCATCAATTTTTGCCTGGACGAGAGGCCTGGCTTTTAGAGCTAAGCTGGATAAAAATGAAGCATTAATGCAATTTTGTCAAAAGCTGGAAAAAGTATGTGTTGATACCATCGAGTCAGGAAAGATGACTAAGGATTTGGCTTTTTGTATTTATGGAAAGGAATTAAATGAGTCTCACTATTTAACTACAGAAGATTTTTTGAATGCATTAAGAAGTAACCTAGAAATAGTTTAGGCAGTCTTAAGTGTGTTAATCATCTAGTCCAATAAAGCCCCAAAGTTTATGAACAAAAGTGGTTTCATTATGATCTGTTACAGGTGTGCCATTAGGATAATTTTCCTGATAAATTCGTTCTGCATCAGATGCCAGCTCAGTCATCCCTAGTTTTGTATATGCTTCATGCATGACTAATAAAGCGGCAGGTACTGCTGGAGTGCGTTGAAACTCCTTAATAACATAACCTCCCCTGTTTGCAGCAGCAAGGTAGGCTTTGCGTTTTAAATAAAAGCGAGCAACATGGACTTCATACATGGCCAAATTATTTTTTAGTGATAACATCCGTTGTTTAGCGTCAGGAACGTAGTCGCTTTTAGGAAAACGTCTAATTAACTCCTGGAAGTTTTTATATGATTCTTTGACGTTACTTGGGTTACGTTGTGATGCATCAGTCGGTAAAAATCGTTCAACAAAACCTATACTTCGGTTAAAATTAACTAGACCTTTTAAATAGTAGGCATAATCAATACTAGGGTTTCTAGGGTTTATTTTAATAAAACGATCTGCAGCAGCAATAGATGCTTCGGGGTCATCATTTTTATAGTAGGCATATGCAATATTAAGTTGAGTTTGGGCAGCATATTCCCCGAAAGGGTAGCGTGACTCTAAGGTTTCGTAGAGTTTAATTCCTTTTTGGTAATTACCTGCATCCATAGAAACTTTGGCTTTCTCATGGAATTTAGCCGCATCCCAGCCGGCATATTCTTTTTCATCTGAGCTGGCTTCATCATATTTTAGGCTACTAAGTGCCTCACAGCCTTGTAGGACTATAGCCAAATAAAAAATAAATGAGAGTTTTTGTAAAAATAATCGCATACTATATTAACTACACGTTGTAAAATTAAGGATTTCTTGCTTAATTTTTTTTATTATCAAACAACGAGTATAACTTAATTTATCACTATATATGGCTATATTAACAGCAAAAGTGCCTGAAGAAATGGCTGGAAAGCGTTTTGACCAATGTTTGGCAGAAATTTTTCCTGATTATTCCCGTAGTAAATTACAATCATGGATTAAAGCTGGACGGATTACCGTTAACAAAAAGTCACTTAAAGCCAAAGATAAGCTTGATGGTGGTGAAGAGGTAGTGCTTGATGCAGAAGCTGAAGTCGTTATGGAATATGAAGCAGAAGATATTCCACTGGACATAGTTTATGAAGACGAGGCTTTACTGATTGTTAATAAACCTGCTGGTTTAGTGGTTCACCCTGCTGTTGGGCATTGGCAGGGAACCTTGGTTAACGCCTTATTAAATCATCAGGTATCGTTAAAAACTTTACCGCGAGCGGGCATTGTTCATAGACTAGATAAAGATACCAGTGGATTATTGATGGTGGCTAAAACTCTACAAGCTCATAATAGCTTATCGTCTCAGTTACAAGAGAGAACTATTGTTCGCGAATATTTAGCTTTAGTAAAAGGCTGGATGACTGCGGGTGGTACTATTGATGAACCCCTTGGGCGACATCCTAATGACCGGAAGCGACATATTGTTAGAGAGGATGGTAAACATGCTGTTACTCATTACCGCCTGGAACAGCGATTTAAACGGTACACTTTAGTTAGGGTAAAGCTGGAAACAGGAAGAACGCATCAAATAAGGGTTCATATGGCTTATGCTCAATATCCATTGGTGGGTGATCAGGTTTATTCAGGGCGATTTCAAATGCCTGCTAATTGTAGTGAGCAGCTAGAACAAGTATTAAGAGACTTTAAAAGGCAAGCTTTACACGCAACCAGGTTAGGTCTGCTACATCCAGAAACAAATGAATATTGTGAATGGGAGCAAGCAGTACCTGAGGATATGGGAAATTTACTAAAGGTGTTAGAGCAAGATGAATTGGATTAAACCCGATTGGCCGGTTGCTTCAAATATTCATGCAGCTGCCACTTTGCGCTCTGGTGGTGTAAGCCAAGGCACATTCGATAGCCTTAATCTTGGGCTTCATGTTAACGATGAACCAGAAAATGTGTATAAGAACCGAAGGATTATATCCAGAATGCTTGATCTTCCTTCAGAACCGGTCTGGATGGATCAAGTACATGGTATTGACGTTATAAAATCCGATCAAAGTAAGCAGATTAAAAAAGCAGATGCGAGTTATACAGATCAGGAAAATACAGTTTGTGCCGTGTTAACAGCTGATTGTTTATCAATTTTGTTAGCCACGACAAATGGAAGAAAAATAGCAGCTATTCATGCTGGTTGGCGAGGATTGTTATCGGGTGTTGTCGCAAATACGGTGAATACTATGGGCACGATTAACCTGGTAGCATGGCTGGGGCCAGCCATTGGTGCTGATTGTTTTGAAGTTGGACAGGAAATTAAAGATTCTTTTATTAAAAAATCAGAAAAGTTTACTCAGGTATTTACAAAAAAAAATGAAAAAAAATATCTGGCAGATATTTATAAGTTAGCAAAAATTGAGCTGGCTTCGGTAGGAATCAAGCAAGTTTATGGAGGTGGTTTCTGTACAGTAACAGATAAAGAGCGATTTTATTCCTATCGCCGTGATGGTGAAACGGGCCGGATGGCCACATTAATTTGGAGAGATTGACCTTGGACTTATTGATATTAATTATCATATTTACAGCCATTGGAGGCATATTAAGTGTTCTAGCGGCTGGCGTATTTTTATTATTACCAGAAAAACAAAGAAATAAAGTTTTACCCCATGGAATCAGTTTTGCTATTGGTGCGTTATTAGCCGTAGCTTTTTGGGGATTGATTCCCCATGCCTTTGAAGAAGTAGATCCCGCTAAATTCCAAGTTTTATCAGGTACAATATTAGCTGGAATTTTAGGTTTTTTTGTACTAGAAAAACTGTTAATCTGGCGGCATTGCCATTCTGATTCTTGTGAAGCCCATAGTGATGATCATGAACACGGTCATCATGGACATAACTCAGCAGGAACTTTAATTATCATAGGCGATGCCATCCATAACTTTGTTGATGGCGTATTAATTGCGGCAGCTTTTTTGACTGATGTAAAATTAGGTATTGTTACAAGTTTAGCTGTAGCCGCACATGAAATTCCGCAAGAAGTAGGTGACTTTGCCATTTTGCTACAAAGTGGTTATAGTAAATCAAAGGCCTTATTTTATAATGTGTTAGCTAGTTGTACGACTGTAATAGGTGGCGTTCTTGCCTACTATAGCTTAGAAGATTTGCATGATATTCTGCCTTTTTTTCTGGCATTAGCATCATCAAGTTTTATTTATATTGCTGTGGCGGATTTAATTCCATCGTTACACAAGAAAACTGATATAAAAACTTCAGTACATCAAATTATTTTGATTTTGGCAGGTGTTACCGTTATTTGTTTATTGCATGGGATTGCTCATAACATTGAGGAAGAACAATATGAGCAGTCATCACAAAATCATGATGCGAAGAATGTTTTTCAAACCAATGGAATATGAAAAGGATTTTTTAGGTATTATTCTGTCGAACAAAAAAACGAGATAATAATAACCCTATTTCAAATAGAAACCAGATAGGCAGAGCTAACAGGGTTTGAGAGATTGCATCAGGTGGTGTTAAAAACATACCTACAATAAAAGCACCTACAATCACGTAAGGCCGCTTTTCCGCCAAACTTTGTGGTGTGGCAAGTCCTGTCCAAACCAGAAGAATAGTGAAAATAGGGACTTCAAATGATAAGCCGAAAGCAAAAAACAGGGTAAGAACAAAGTCTAAATATTTGCTTATATCGGTCATTACTGTAACACCTTGCGGTGCAGCAGCCGTTAAAAAACTAAAAATCAAAGGGAATACAACAAAATAGGCAAAGGCAATGCCCAAATAAAATAACAAGGTACTACCTACTAATAGAGGTAGAATCATTTTCTTTTCATTACTATATAGTCCTGGGGCGACAAAACCCCAAAAATGAAAAAGAATAACGGGAACTGAAAAAAAGATAGAGCCAACTAAAACCAGTTTAAAAGGTGTAAAGAATGGAGAAGCTACATCAGTCGCAATCATGGTACTATTTTCTGGCATGTGCTGAAGTAACGGGCCAGATAAGAATGAGTAAATCTCATTCGCAAAGGGTGCTGCACATAAAAAAACAACCAGAATAAAAGCGACTACACGTAATAAGCGATCGCGTAACTCAATTAAGTGACTAATAAAAGGTTGTTCATCAGGCTCATTTTGGCTCATCTAATTGCTTTGTTTTATCTTTAAGGGATTGTTCTATTGACTGTGTGCTTTTTTTAAAAGAGTTGGAGGTTTCTTCGATTGAGTTTTTAAAGTCATCTATTGTTGGATGCTGCTTAAGCATTTGGCGAATTTCTTCCTCCTGTAATTCCTCTTTTATTTCAGATTTTACCGAGGCAACCATGTTTTTTGTCTTGCCTACCCAGAAACCAGCTAGTCTAGCTACTTTAGGTAGTTTCTCTGGACCAATAACGATTAAGCTAACAATAGCAACAAGACATAATTCCCAAAAGCCAATATCAAACATATTATTTCTCAGACTTTTCTTGCTGTTTTGAAGTAACTTCGCTATCTATTGTATTGGTATCTTCTTCTGAGATTTTTTTATCCTCTTCACCTTCTTTTACAGCAGATTTAAAGCCTTTTATTGCGCCGCCTAAATCACTGCCTAAATTACGTAAACGTTTAGTTCCGAATAATACAATGACAATGGCAAGGATGATTAATAATTGAGTAACGCTAATACCCATGTCTTACTCCTGATTATGTAGATTATTTATTGCTTCGTTGTGCTTTTTCTTCTAGACCGGATAAGCCAAATCGGCGTTCCAATTCTTCTAATACATCATTTGGCCCTAAACCTTGGTCAGCAAGCATCACCATAGAATGAAACCACAAATCAGCCGTTTCATAAACAATTTGTTTTTTATCGCCACCTTTTGCAGCAATAACAGTTTCGGTAGCTTCTTCACCAATTTTTTTTAAGATATGATCCATGCCTTTTGCATATAAGCTTGCCACATAGGATTTATCCGCAGATTCTTGTTTTCTCTGCTCAAGAATTTCGGCTAATTGCTGTAATGTATCGTTCATTTATAAATTTCTTTTGGGTCTTTTAAAACAGGCTCTTTTGCTTGCCACTGATTGCCAACCAAGCTTCGATAAAAACAACTCTCTCGTCCAGTATGACAGGCAATTCCGCCTTCTTGTTCAACTTTAAGCAAGATAACATCTTCATCGCAATCCAGTTGAATATCAATTATTTTTTGCTGGTGGCCTGATTCTTCACCTTTTCGCCATAAACGCTGACGTGAACGTGACCAATAAACTGCATAGCCTGTTTCTACAGATAATAGTAGAGATTCACGATTCATCCATGCAAACATCACAACTCGACCTGAATCAGCTTGCTGGGAAATAACGGGGACTAAACCTTCATCCGACCAGCAAATTTCATCTACCCAGGCATTGTTCACTACAACCGAACCTCTATACCTTTGGATTGCATGTGTTGTTTGGCTTGCTCAATGCTGTATTCTGCAAAATGAAAAATACTGGCGGCTAATACAGCATCTGCTTTACCCTTCAGAATACCTTCAGCTAAATGATCAAGGTTTCCAACGCCACCTGAAGCGATGACAGGGACTGAAACAGCATCGCTTATTGCACAAGTAAGCTCTAAATCAAACCCTTCACGGGTTCCATCTCTATCCATACTGGTTAGAAGGATTTCTCCAGCACCGTAATCAACCATTTTTATTGCCCATTCAATAGCATCTATTCCAGTTTCTTTACGACCACCGTGGGTGAATATTTCCCAGCAATTTTGTTCATTTTCAGCACTGACTTTTTTTGCATCAATTGCAACAACGATACATTGAGAGCCAAATTTATCC
>CAZZIX010000009.1:11235-16420 GCA_964654345.1 uncultured Methylomarinum sp. | reverse complement strand
ACTGACTTTTTTTGCATCAATTGCAACAACGATACATTGAGAGCCAAATTTATCCGCAGCTTCTTTTACAAATTCAGGTCTAAAAACAGCCGCACTATTAATACCAATTTTATCAGCACCAGCATTTAACATTCGGCGTATATCATCTAGCTCTCTAATTCCACCGCCTACAGTTAATGGGATAAATACCTCACTTGCCACTTGTTCTACAACGTGGACAATAGTTTCTCTATTGTCGTGGGTTGCAGTAATATCAAGAAAGGTAATTTCATCTGCACCCTCACGATCATAACGCCTGGCAATTTCTACAGGGTCACCAGCATCTTTAATATCAACAAATTTAACACCTTTTACAACGCGCCCATTATCAACATCAAGGCAGGGAATTATGCGTTTAGCTAAGCTCATAATTAATAATTTTCTGCAATTTTTTCAGCTTCGGCAAAATCAAGAGTTCCTTCATAAATAGCTCGACCTGTTATTGCGCCGATAATGCCATCTTCTGCAACTTTGCCTAATGCATGAATATCATCCATATTGGTTATGCCGCCTGAGGCAATAATAGGAATATGGATAGCCTGAGCTAATTTAGCGGTTGCCTCAACATTGACACCTTCCATCATGCCATCTCTGGAAATATCAGTATAGATAATAGCTTCTACACCATCAGATTCAAATTGTTGAGCTAGGTCAATGACGCTATGCCGAGAAAGCTTCGACCAGCCATCAATCGCTACTTTACCTTCTTTTGCGTCAAGACCAACAATGATGTGTCCAGGAAACTCAACTCCAACATGACTAATAAAGTGAGGCTCTGTTACTGCTTTAGTGCCAATAATCACAAATTGAACACCTGCATTAAGGTAGCCTTGTATTGTCTCTTCATCACGAATACCTCCGCCAATTTGTACAGGAACATCGGGAAAAGCATCAACGATAGCATGGATAACATCAGCATTTTTAGGTTTACCAGCAAAGGCACCATCAAGGTCTACTAAATGAATGCGTTTCGCACCTTGTTCAACCCATTTTCCAGCAACCGCAACAGGATCGTCTGAAAATATCGTATCATCCTCCATACGGCCTTGGCGTAAGCGGACACATTTTCCTTCTTTTAAATCTATTGCAGGTATGAGCAACATGTTTCAATCTCTATTTGGACTAAATAATAAATTAGGTACGGATAGAACGTTTTGTTAATTAAGACGTTCCATCCCAAGATAAAAAATTTTTCAATAATTGTAAGCCAACAGTTTGGCTCTTTTCTGGATGAAATTGTACTGCAAAAATATTATCTTTTGCTAGTGCGCTAGTAAAAGCTTTTGGATAATCAGTTGTGGCAATAATATCCGATTCATTTTCTGGTTTTGCATAATAGCTATGAACAAAATAAAACCGGCTATTTTGTGGTATGCCTTCCCATAATGGATGTGGTTTTTGTAAGACTTTATTCCAGCCCATATGTGGAATTTTTAATCGATTACCAGCAGCATCCGTTATATCGCTCGAAAAATGTTTTACATGTCCAGAAAAAATATCAAAGCATGTTGTTAGATCGTTTTCTTCGCTGTCGCTCAGTAACGCTTGCATTCCAAGACAAATCCCTAGGAAAGGTTTTGTTTGTACGACGTCTTTAATAACAGGGGTTAGCCCCGAGTTATCAAGTGCTTTTATACAATCTCTAATAGCTCCTACACCAGGAAATAAAATTCGGTCGCATTGATGTATACTTTTTGAGTCAGATACTATTCGGACATCAACGTCTGGTGCTGCGTGTTGCAGGGCTTTCTCAATGGAATGTAAATTCCCCATTCCGTAATCAATAACGGCAACTGATGACATAGTTAAAAAATAAAAGAATTAGATATATTATAAAGAGCCTTTTGTAGAAGGCATAATGCCCGCCATTCTTGGGTCAGCTGTTATTGCCATTCGTATTGCTCGTCCAAAGGCTTTAAAAATAGTTTCAGCAACGTGATGGGCATTGCTACCTTTTAAACTATCTATATGTAAAGATACGCCAGCATGATTGACAAACCCTTGAAAAAATTCACGAAATAAATCAACATCAAAAGAGCCTATTGCGGCTCTTGGGAAATTGACTTCATAAAATAAACCAGGTCTACCCGAAAAATCAATAACTACTCTGGATAAGGCTTCATCTAATGGAACATAAGAATGACCGTAACGAACAATGCCTTTTTTATCGCCTAGAGCCTGTGCAAATGTCTGTCCAAGTGTAATACCTATATCTTCAACGGTATGGTGAGCATCAATTTCTAAATCACCTTTTGCTACAATATTTAGATCAATCAAGCCGTGTCGAGCTACTTGGTCTAGCATGTGATCCAGAAAAGGAACGCCTGTTACAAAAGATGATTTTCCAGACCCATCAAGATTAATATCTATTTTAATTTGAGTTTCGAGCGTATTTCTCTCGATTTGTGCTTTACGTTGGCTCATTGTCTAATCTGTTTGTCTATGACGATTATTTAGCGCGTTTTCGCTCAATTTCTGTTAATAAAACTTTACGTAAGCGAATTGATTCAGGAGTAACCTCTACTAACTCATCATCACTGATAAATTCCAGTGCTTGTTCTAATGTCATTTTTTGAATTTTTGCACAAGTTAGGCTTTCATCCGTTCCTGATGCCCGGACGTTTGTTAGCGGCTTTGGTTTTGTCGGATTGACGACTAAATCATTGGTGCGAGAGTGGATGCCAACAAGCATCCCTTCGTATATTTCATCACCATTGACTACTAGTAATTCGCCACGAGCCTGTAGTGGGTGTAAAGAATAATCAACCGCTTTACCTTTTGCCATGGAAATAAGCACACCACGAATTCGGTTGCCAACCTCTCCTTCTTTTACTGGGCCGTAATGATCAAATACATGATAAAACAAGCCCGAGCCAGATGTTGCTGTTAAAAATTCAGTTTGAAAACCCAGCAACCCTCGCGATGGCACAATATATTCTAAGCGTATGCGACCTTTACCATCAGGAACCATATCTTTTAGATCACCCTTTCGGTCACCTAATCTTTCCATGATGGTACCTTGATGTTGATCTTCAACTTCAATAGTTACATATTCAAAGGGCTCGGATTTAACGCCATCAATTTCTTTGATAATAACTTGAGGGCGAGAAACTCCCATTTCAAAGCCTTCTCTTCGCATATTTTCAATCAATACGGATAAATGAAGTTCACCACGACCTGAGACTTTAAATTTATCTGGATCATCAGTTGGATCAACACGTAAAGCAACATTATGTTGTAATTCTTTATCTAAACGATCACGAATTTGCCGGGTGGTAATAAATTTTCCTTCTTTTCCTGCAAAAGGTGAATTATTGACTTGAAACGTCATACTTACCGTTGGTTCATCAATTGATAATTTTGGTAATGATTCAACGTTTTCTGGATCGCATAAGGTCTCAGAAATTTGTAGTTTATCTATTCCACAGAAAGCAATAATATCACCGGCTTGGGCAGACTCTATTTCAACTCGTTCTAAGCCACTAAATCCATAAAGTTTAAGCATTCTACCGTTACGCGTATTACCTTCTGTATCAATTAACGTTAATGGCATATTACGAGTTACTGTGCCTCGCTGAATGCGACCAATACCTATGATGCCAACATAAGAGTTGTAATCAAGGCTGATAACTTGCATCTGGAAAGGAGCATCAACATCTACAGGAGGAGGTAATACTTTTTCAATGATCGTTTCAAATAATGGCGTCATGTCACCGCCGGAAACATCTTCTTCTAATCCGGCATATCCATTAATCGCTGAGGCGTAAATAATAGGAAAATCTAGTTGTTCATCTGTTGCACCTAAATTGTCAAACAAATCAAAAGTTTGGTCTACAACCCAGTTAGGTCGTGCGCCTGGGCGATCAATTTTATTAATCACAACAATAGGATTTAAACCTAAGGCAAAAGCTTTTTGAGTAACGAATCGTGTTTGAGGCATAGGGCCATCAACTGCATCCACCAATAATAAAACAGAATCAACCATAGATAATACGCGCTCAACTTCACCGCCAAAGTCAGCATGTCCAGGTGTATCTACAATATTAATGTGATAATCATTCCAATCAATTGCTGTATTTTTTGCCAGAATGGTAATGCCTCGTTCTTTTTCCAGATCATTAGAATCCATCATTCTCTCGTCTAATTTTTCATGCTCAGAGAAAGTGCCGGATTGTTCTAATAATTTGTCAACTAACGTTGTTTTTCCATGGTCAACGTGGGCAATGATTGCAATATTTCTTAATTTTTCTATCACGAGATTAATTGTTTATATTTATAAATTGATTGTGTTTGTACGTGAATATAAATTAACACGTAATAAATTTTGGGAGAATAAAAAAACTATATCCTCGCGCTACAGATGAAACTGTAAAGTTAAATTTTATCTAACTTTGTATCCAGGGTAAATCATGAAATCCCCAGCCATCAATGTTTCCACGATGTTTTTTGTCATCAAGAGCACCTTCAAAACCCTCTGCAATATTAATCAAAAATTGATATCCATAGTCTTCTAATTTTTTTGCAGCTGCTAAAGATCGTTGTCCACTCCTGCAAAGGAGTAATATTGGTGTGTTTTTTTCTTTAACTATTGCTTCAACTTGTGCAACGAATTGATCATTTACTTGCATGCTAGGAAACTCCTTCCAAGGAATATGAATCGCTTTAGGAGGGTGTCCAACAAATGAGTGTTCTATCGCAGTGCGAACATCAATTAAAACAGCATTTGAGTTTTCTTGTAACAAAGTCCATGACTCTTTGGGATCTAGATTTTTAATCATAATATTTTTTAAGGTTTTTGACCTATGTAGAGAGCTTCATTTCTTTCCCCAAGTTCTAGCACTCCTATTAAATTATTTTCCCTGTAACTTACTAATGTTAACGGCTTAAAGAGTCGCAATAACTCATTTCTTGCGAGTAAAAAATTAGGGTTACTTGGGCCATTAGAATCTATTTTATCTTTTACATAGGTCTGGTAAAAGAGTAGCCCACCTGTTTTTAAGCTCTCCATTATCTCATTAGTTAAAGATCGGTCAAGGAAACGAGTAATAATAATTACATTAAATGTATTTTTGGGCAATATATTTGCTTTGATAACAACTTGTTTCGTTGACAAGTTTAGATGTTTTTTTAATGCAAAGAGTTGTAA
>CAZZIX010000009.1:0-11135 GCA_964654345.1 uncultured Methylomarinum sp. | reverse complement strand
TAACAACTTGTTTCGTTGACAAGTTTAGATGTTTTTTTAATGCAAAGAGTTGTAACTTTTTTAGGGCAACTGAGGAGATATCCCAAGCGTGAGTGTCCAGTCCATGCTCTGCTAAAAGCAACGCATTAGCACCTAATCCACAGGCTAAATCTAAAGCTTTACCTTGTTTTGGCAACAAAAATCTATTTTTATCTAAAATTTTAGCTACTTGAACTCTACTGTTTCTAGCATGTATTTTATCCCATTTTTTTTCAATAGCTAGTGAGTTTATTGAATCCAAATTAATTCATCCCAACTCTATGGGGTAGCCAAGCTTGTAAAAAATCAAGAAAATCTCTTACTTTTGCCGATAAATATTTACGATGGGGGTATACAGCATGGACATCTAATGGGGCAATGCTATATTGTTCTAGTACGACCTTTAATTTGCCTTTTTCAATGTCTCTACCTACGATATATTTTGGTAGCATCACTAGTCCAAGTCCGTCATCTGCTGCCATCCGAATAGGGTCAGCAACATTGGCTTGTACTCGGCCTGTTACTTTTACTTCTCTTTCGCCTAAGACTCCTTTGAATGTCCATTTGTCTCTTGGGGGATTTGCCCAATTAATTAAGCAGCTGTGTGTTATTAAATCTTCTGGTTCTTCTGGAATTCCATTTTGTTCAAAATAAGAGGGAGAACCGCACACGACTATTTCGGAACTGGCTAGTTTTCTTGCAACGAGGCTGGAGTCTTCCAGTTTACCTAAATAAATTGCAATATCAACACCTTCATCAATTAGATCAATATGTCCACCTTGTAAGATTATTTCAACAGACAGCTCTTCATGTATTTTAAGAAATTCAGCTAATGCGGGTGCTATATGGGTTGCTCCAATCACAGGTGGAGCGCTGATTTTTAATAATCCTCTGGGTTCAGAATGTAGATGGGTAACGGCTGCTTCCATCTCCTCTACATCAAATAAAACTTGTTGGCATCTTTCTAAATAAGAAAAACCTGCTTCTGTTAAGTTTATACTCCGAGTTGTTCTATTTAATAAGCGTGTACCGAGCAACTTCTCCAAATTCATAATATGCTTGGTTGCCATTGCTCGTGAAATACCTAGGTCTCTTGCTGCGCCAGCAAAACTACCTGCTTTTGCAACGCGTACAAAGACGTTCATACTAGTTAATTTATCCATATAGATTATTTTGACTTACTTACAGATGAGGGTCATGTTTAAAATTTATAGAATAGGTACCTGAATAATTATCTTGTAATATAGAACGGTGATGAGGTCTGAGGATAAATTTTTACTTATATCCGAGGTTAGTATTTTCTTAATTATCTTTTGTTAGTTTTTCGCTGTCTATTTTTGCTAACAAGCATAAGAGGATTCTTTTTGTTTTTAGATAAATTTGCAGATACTTTTTCTTCTTCTTTCAGAAGGAGGTCATTTAATTCGCATTGTGGCTTAAATCCAGAGATCGATTGCTCAAGAATATCACGCATTAGCTTAAGATTATCCTGTTTTAATGCTAGTTTTAATTCGCCTAAGCTTTGGAATAAATCGGTTAAAGGGATGATTTCTTCTTCAGCCCGCATAATTCTACAATGTGCTGTTTCGGAAGTTTCATTGCCAATTAATAATTCTTCAAATAATTTTTCTCCTGGCCTTAATCCTGTATAGCTAATTTCTATTTCACCCTTAGGATGAGTTTCATCTTTTATTTCTAAACCACTCAAATGAATCATTCGTTTTGCTAAATCAAGAATTCGAATAGGCTCGCCCATATCTAATACAAATACATCCCCCCCTTTTCCCATAGCCCCTGCTTGAATAACTAGTTGAGCAGCTTCAGGGATGGTCATAAAATAACGAAGGATACGTGGGTCAGTAACAGTGACAGGGCCGCCGCGAGCAATTTGTTCTCTAAATAATGGTATAACTGAACCTGATGAGCCAAGGACGTTGCCAAATCTAACCATGGTAAAGCGTGTAGAATGATTGCCTAAACTTAATCCTTGTAGAATTAGTTCTGCAAAGCGTTTAGTTGCACCCATAGTGCTTGTGGGTCGTACAGCTTTATCTGTTGAAATCAGTACAAAAGTTTCAACATTATTTTTAATGGCTGTCTGGGCAATACTTAATGTCCCATAAATGTTATTCTTAATGGCTTCGCAAGGGTTTTGTTCAACTAAAGGTACATGCTTATATGCAGCGGCATGGTATATAGTTTGCACTTTTAATGTTTTACATATTTTATTAATACGCGTTTCGTCAACGACTGAACCTAGGAGGGAAATGATTTCAAATTTATTACTGTGGCCTAATAAAGAAACCGTATGGATCAGTTCTTTTTGAATAGAATAGAGTGCAAATTCATTTAATTCAAAAAGAATTAATTTTGCAGGTTGTAATGTGATGATTTGTCTACATAACTCTGAGCCAATTGTGCCGCCTGAACCAGTAACCATAACGATTTTTTTAGCAATATTTGCATGAAGTAATGTCTGGTCTGGAGCGACTGAATCACGGCTTAATAAATCTGCAATATCAACTTCTTGTAGCTCATCAAATTTGATTTTTCCTTGAGCAATATCTGTCATTCTAGGGACTGTCCTAACGTGGACAGGGTAAGGTTCTAACAATCTAATGATTTCATTCCTTCGAGCTCGGGTGGCAGAGGGTATGGCCAATAAAAGATCAGCGGCACCATGACGTTCAATCAAGTAGCTTAGGGACATCATAGAATAAATTCTCAATCCATTAACTTTTTGTCTTTGTAATGATTTGTCATCATCAATAAAAGCAACAGGTTTAAATTCTTGCGCACAAATAAGGGCTGAGGCTAGTTGAATACCAGCGTTTCCTGCGCCATAAATAATGACTTTTTTGGAATAACAGTCCTTCGCTACATCGCCACCTAGTCTTGCATAAGCATCAGCAAACCACCACCTTGCAATAAAGCGACTCCCTCCAATTAGAAGTAATAAAGTGAGCCAGTTTAGAATAGGTACTGTTTTTGGTACATCATCAAAAATAGTAAATACAATAATAACTGAAAAAGCTAAAGAAGAAAGTGTAACGGCTTGAAAAATAACCCATAATACTTGGCCGCCAATGTATCGGATGATCGCATGGTAAAGACCAAGTCTGATAAATATGGGAACCGCTAGAATAGGGCTAATGCAAAAAAGGAGCCATTGATTGCCGACAGGTATGTACCATTCACCTAGTCGTAAAGAAAATGCTGTCCATAAAGCAATCATTGATAAAAGCACATCAATGCTGATTAATATTGCAGCAATTTTTCTTGTAGAAAGAGATAAAAACCAATGATCTAGTCTTCGCACTTTAAAACCTATAACAAAGGGTGTTCAATGAGCATAACAAATATTAAAAACTAATGTCATCACGATAGAAAACTTTTAAAAAAGTAAGATAGAGAATGTGGCAGTCGAACCAAAAGTTTTTTCGTTCCATATACTCAATTTCAAAAATGACTTTTTGTGGTGTTTGTAGCTCATCTCTACCATTAATTTGAGCCCAACCTGTTAGGCCGGGTGCTAATTTTTCAATACCATACTTGTTTCGTAATTCGATTAAGTCGTCTTGATTGAATAAAGCAGGTCTTGGGCCAACAAAACTCATTTCAGCTTTCAGTATACACCAAAGTTGGGGCAATTCGTCTAAGCTTGATTTTCGCAAGAAAGCACCAATCGGTGTTAAGGCATTTTTAGGATCCTTAAGTAGATGAGTGGCTACTGTTGGCGTGCCTTGTTTCATGCTTCGAAATTTAGGCATACTAAAAATAATATTATTAATTCCAACTCGATCTGACCAATATAAAGCGGAGCCTTTAGATGTCAGCTTTACCAATATAGCAATAATTAACATTGGGATAAAAAGGATAACTGAAGCTAATATAGCTAAAGCTAAGTCAAATAATCGTTTCATTCGAATAGAAATCTGCTATTTTTTTTAGTTGTGAGTCCATTGATATGACCGGCCTCCAGTCGATTAGTTCAATCGCTTTAGAATTGTCGACTTGTAATGATTCTAGTAAACGAATAGCTATAGCATCTTTGCCAAAGAGTTTGGCAATAAATGATAAGGTTGCTGCTGGAATGGGGATAAGAAAAGGCTTTTTATTAAAGGCTTTTGCTATTTTAATCAAAAGTTCAGTAGTTGATACATCTTCGCCATCAGAGATTAAGAATATTTCATCGGCTGCTTTGGGATGAGTGGCGCAAAGACGAATAAAGTTAACCAAGTTGTCTAATGCGACAAGGCTCCGTTGATTGTTGATAGAGCCCAAAGGAAGAGGTAATCCTTTTTTAATGTATTTTAATAGTGTTAAAAAATTTCCTTTAACATTAGGTCCGTAGACTAAAGGTGGTCGAATAATAACAACTTCCATCTTGCTATTTTTTGCTAACTCTAAAAGCCCTTGCTCTGCTTCGTATTTTGATAGACCGTAAGGGTCTGTAGAGGGAGCTGCTATAGATTGAGAAGGAGATAATTGGCCGGTTGCTTTTATTGAGCTAATAAATATAAATCGAGAAGCACCTGATTTTTCAGCTTGTCGAGCTAAATTTAAAGTTCCATCGACATTTGTTTTACGAAATTCTGCCAAAGGGTTTGTAGAAGAGTCTTGCATTATATGCACTCTTGCAGCTGAGTGAATGACAATATCAATATTCTGTAGAGCGGGCGACCAATCAGTAGTGGCAAGAAGGTTGCCGGTTTTAATTGTTTTTACTTTTACAGATGAAGATATGGGGGTATTTCTAATGCTTACTATAACTTCAAAGTCGTTTTGTAAAAGTTCAGTTAATAATGCTTTTCCAACAAAGCCTGTCGCTCCTGTTAATAGTAATTTTTTCATACTAAAATTTAGGCGAAAGAAATAGAGTTGTTAGCTATCAAATATTTAAAATAATTTTGGATATTCATTGAAGAATTTTCTTGGGTTAGATAGGTTATTCTAACATTTTCTTTGATGTCTCTGTGTTTGAGCATAGGTTCAAATGCAAGTTTTTAATAAAAAATATTTACGAATAGGCTTAAATTAAAAAAATTAAGCCGCCTGTGTCGATGCAAATAGAGTTTTAACGAATGTGTGTTTCAATCCTTTTTTAGCTTTGAAATATCTGGGGTAGGTCTGTGTTATAGCTTGATTAAACGATTGTCAGAATGTATAATCTATCGGTTAAATAGTATAGGTTAGATGATGACAGAGAAATCTGGCTTTTCAACTGTTAGAAAGATTCTGCTCATGCAGGTTGTGGTCATTTTTGTTACCACAAGTGGGTTTTTAATTCTAAAAGGAGAGAGTTATATAATTCCTTCATTTCTTGGAGGGCTAATAGCTTTTTTACCTAACTTGTATTTTGCATATCGAATTTCCTTGGCTAAAGGAGAAAGTGCAAAAATAATTGTACGCTCCTTCTATAGTGGCGAATCAAGGAAAATCTTATTGACATGTGCACTTTTTGCAATTGTCTTTCAAGTGCCAGATATACAGATTTTTCCCTTGATGACTTGTTTTGTAGCTGTATTATCAGTTTTTTGGTTTGCGCTTGTTTTATTTGCGCAAGATTTTGAAATTAAAAGTGTGAGAAAAGATGGCTAGTGAAGGTGGTACCACAGGGTATATTGTTCACCATTTAACACCATTAACAGTGGGTGAAGGTTTTTGGACATTGCATTTAGATACCTTGTTTTTTTCAGCAGTATTAGGTGCATTATTTATTTTGTTCTTTAAGTCCGTCGCAGAAAAAGTAACAACAGGTGTGCCAGGGCCTGCACAAAACTTTGCTGAAATGATGATCGAATTTGTTGACCAACAGGTAAAAGATACTTTTCACGGAGAAAGTAAGTTAATTGCACCGTTGGGGTTGACCATTTTTTGTTGGGTTTTTCTATGGAACATGATGGATTTACTTCCTGTCGATTTATTATCACTGATTAGTTCATTGATGGGTATAGAGTATTTACGAGTAGTTCCTAGTACGGATTTAAATGCAACTTTTGCTTTATCAATCAGTGTTTTTATCCTGATTATTTTTTATAGCATTAAAATAAAAGGTGTCTTTGGTTTTGCTAAAGAATTGACATGTACACCTTTTGGCCCATGGATGATGCCTTTTAACTTGTTGTTGAAAGTAGTTGAAGAAATAGCAAAACCCATTTCTTTAGCGCTAAGGCTTTTCGGAAATTTATATGCCGGCGAACTTATCTTTATATTGATAGCTCTGTTGCCAGCTTTTTTACAACCCTTGTTAAGTTTTCCTTGGGCGATATTTCATATTTTAATCATTGTGTTACAAGCTTTTATATTCATGGTGCTAACCATTGTGTATCTAAGTATGGCGCACGAAGATCACTAATTCATTTTTTAATTTTATAGTAACAATACTTTTGGAGGTATTATGGAACTTGCAGCGTTAATTGCAGATGTACAAGGTTTAACAGCCATTGCAGTCGGTCTTATTTTAGGCATGGGTGCAGTTGGAACAGCGATTGGTTTTGGTTTATTGGGTGGTAAATTCTTAGAAGGCGCAGCACGCCAACCAGAATTGGTGCCTATGCTACAAGTTAAAATGTTTATCGTTGCGGGTCTATTAGATGCGGTAACAATGATTGGTGTTGGTATGGCGTTATTCTTTACATTTGCTAATCCATTCCTATCAGCAGTTACTGATGCAGTAGCTGGTTAATCGTTTACTTTTTTCATAGCAATAAGGGGAAAGCACCGTGAGTATTAATGCTACTCTGATCGGTCAAATGATCACATTTACACTGCTAGTATGGTTTACCATGCAGTATATATGGCCACCGTTAATTAAAGCTCTGGAAGAACGCAAAAAGAAAATTTCTGAAGGACTTGCTGCAGCAGAAAAAGGGCAGGAAGATATCAAGCTGGCTGAGAAAAAAGCGAATAAATATCTTAAAGAGGCAAAAGCCGAATCTGCAAATATTATTGCGCTTGCACAAAAGCGTGCCAATGAAATTGTTGAAGAATCAAAAAACACCGCAAAGTCAGAGGGTGAAAAAATTATTGAATCAGCAAAAGCACAAATTGAGCAAGAAACACAGCAAGCAAAAGAAAGTTTGCGTAAAGAAGTGTCTTCTTTGGCACTCAAAGCGGCTGAGCAAATTTTGCAAGAAGAAGTTGATAAAACAAAGCATAAAGATATTCTTAGTAAAGCATCAAAGCAGTTAGGATAATATTATGAGTGAATTATCAACATTGGCGCGGCCTTATGCAGAAGCTGTTTTTAAAACGGCAATAGAAAACAAATCAGTGCCTAAATGGTCTGATATGTTGGAGTTTTTATCCGTGGTTATGCAGGATAAGGAAATGACTAAAGTCGTTATCAATCCTAAAGTGAATCATGAACAATTAACTCAGTTATTGTTAGATATATGTCAGGATCAATTGTCAAAAGAAGGTGTAAATTTTCTTAAGCTCTTGGTTCAGAATGATAGATTGATATTGGCGCCTCAAATTTCTGAGCTTTATGAATCATTTAAAGCGGAACATGAAGGTTACGTCGATGTTGAAGTCATTAGTGCATATGCTTTATCTAAGGATGAGCAGAAAAAATTTGCAACTACGCTGGAAAAACAATTGGACAAAAAAATTCACATTACCTCATCAATTGATAAATCTTTAATTGGTGGTTTTCTTGCCAAGGCAGGCGACAAGGTAATTGACGGTTCCATTAGAGGCCAGCTTCAACAATTAGCTAAAAAACTCTAGTACTCCGCGAAGGAATACTAACTTAGGGTGAAAAAAATAAATATGCAATTAAATCCATCTGAAATCAGTGATCTGATTAAAAAGAAGATTGAGAATTTTGATGTTAAAGTCGAAGCTCATACTGAAGGTACCGTTGTCAGTGTGACAGACGGTATTATCAGGGTACATGGTCTTTCTGAAGCAATGCAGGGTGAAATGCTGGAGTTTCCAGAAAACACGTTTGGCATGGCACTTAACTTAGAAAGAGATTCTGTCGGTGTTGTTATGCTGGGTTCTTACCAACATATTTCCGAAGGCGATACCGTTAAATGTACGGGGAAAATTTTAGAAGTACCTGTTGGTGAAGAAATGCTTGGGCGTGTAGTTGATGCGCTTGGTAATCCAGTTGATGGCAAAGGATCAATTGATACAAAGCAGTCATCACCTGTTGAAAAAATTGCGCCAGGGGTTATTGCTAGACAATCAGTTGATCAGCCAGTGCAAATAGGATTGAAATCAATTGATTCAATGATTCCAGTGGGCAGAGGCCAACGGGAATTAATTATTGGAGATAGACAAACAGGTAAAACAGCGATTGCGGTTGATGCGATTATCAATCAAAAAGGGACAGGCGTTAAATGTATCTATGTTGCGATTGGTCAGAAAAGATCGTCAGTTGCCAATCTGGTTAGAAAATTAGAAGAGCATGATGCTTTAGCTCATACCATCATTGTGGTTGCTTCTGCTTCTGAATCAGCAGCACTTCAATTTATTGCACCCTATGCTGGTTGTTCAATGGGGGAATTCTTTAGAGATAAAGGTGAAGATGCGCTAATTATTTATGATGATTTAACCAAACAAGCTTGGGCATATCGTCAAATGTCATTATTACTCCGTCGTCCGCCAGGTCGTGAAGCATATCCGGGTGATGTATTCTACATCCACTCTCGTTTATTGGAGAGAGCTTCTCGTATTAATGCAGCAGAAGTAGAAAAATTAACTAACGGTAAAGTAAAAGGTAAAACAGGTTCTTTAACCGCATTACCTATTATTGAAACGCAAGGTGGGGATGTATCAGCTTTTGTACCTACTAACGTAATTTCTATTACCGATGGCCAAATTTTCTTAGAATCAGATTTATTTAACTCAGGTATTCGTCCTGCGGTTAATGCTGGGTTGTCAGTCTCTCGTGTAGGAGGTGCTGCTCAAACCAAGATTATTAAGAAGTTAGGTGGCGGTGTTCGCCTTGATTTGGCTCAGTATCGTGAGTTAGCAGCGTTCGCCCAGTTCGCATCTGATTTAGATGAAACTACGCGTAAGCAAATTGAACGGGGACAAAGAGTAACCGAATTGATGAAACAGGATCAATACTCGCCTATGTCAGTTGCTGAAATGGGTGTTTCGTTACACGCGGCAAATGAAGGTTTTCTTGATGATTTAGACGTTGCAAAAGTCCGTGATTTTGAAGCTGCTTTGCAAGCCTATATGAAGTCAGAAGAATCTAAATTGATGAAAAAAATCAATGATACTGGTGATTATAGTGATGCTATTAAAAAAAGCATTCAAACTGCAATAGAAAAATTCATTAAAACAAGTAGCTGGTAAGGGGCTTCTTATGGCTGTTGGTAAAGAAATACGAACGCAGATTTCGAGTATTAAAAATACTCAAAAAATTACTAAAGCAATGGAAATGGTTGCTGCCAGTAAAATGCGTAAAACAAAAGAAAGAATGCAGGCGACACGACCCTACTCAAAAAAGATAAGTCAGATTATCAAACATCTGGCTCATGCTAATCCTGAGTATAAGCATCCATTCCTAATTGATCGTGAAGTTAAACGTATTGGGGTCATTGTTATAACATCTGACAGGGGCTTATGTGGTGGTCTGAATTCAAATTTATTCAGAACAATACTAAAAGACTTGGCGGCATGGGAAAAAGAAAAGATTGAGGTTGATCTTTGTACTATTGGTACAAAAGGAAGTTCATTTTTCGCCACAATCAATGCAAATATTATTGGACAGATTGGTAAGCTAGGCGATACACCCCATCTTAATGAGATTGTTGGTCTTATTAAAATAATGTTAGATGCCTATTCTAAGGGAACAATTGATGAGCTATATGTTGTTAGCAACGAGTTTGTTAACACGATGACTCAAAAACCTATTGTAGAAAAATTAATACCTATTGTTGCTACTGAATTAGAAGATGATGCAGAAGATCACTTTGGCAATAAACATTGGGATTATTTATATGAACCTGATGCCAAAGAAGTGCTGGATACATTATTAACTAGATATATTGAGTCAATTGTTTATCAAGGCTTGGTTGAAAATAATGCTTGTGAACAATCAGCTCGAATGGTCGCGATGAAAAGTGCATCTGATAATGCAAGTAATATTATTGATGAACTGCAACTTGTTTATAACAAGGCTAGACAAGCAGCTATTACACAAGAAATTTCAGAGATTGTTGCTGGTGCTGCCGCTGTTTAAAACATGGCCGATAGCTAAACGAATTTTAGAATTAAAGAGGACGAAAGATGAATAAAGGTAAAATCGTTCAGATTATTGGAGCGGTCGTCGATGTGGAATTTTCACGCGAGGATTTGCCGAAAGTATATGACGCATTACATGTTGAAAATAAAGAATTAACATTAGAAGTTCAACAGCAAATTGGCGACGGTGTCGTTCGTACCATTGCAATGGGGACAACTGATGGGCTTAGCCGAGGGTTAGATGTTAGTAATTCAGGTGAAGCAATTAAAGTACCCGTAGGTCAAAAAACTCTAGGACGTATTATGGACGTTTTAGGTAATCCAATTGATGAGAAAGGTCCCATTGGAGAAAAAGAAAAATGGGTGATTCATCGTGATGCACCTGCCTATGACGAACAAGCACCTGCTAACGAATTGTTAGAAACAGGCATTAAAGTGATTGACTTGGTTTGCCCATTCGCTAAAGGTGGTAAGGTTGGGTTATTTGGTGGTGCGGGTGTTGGTAAAACAGTTAACATGATGGAGCTGATTCGTAACATTGCGATAGAGCATAGTGGTTTTTCTGTATTTGCTGGTGTGGGTGAACGTACTCGTGAGGGTAACGATTTTTACCATGAAATGACAGATTCAAACGTAATTGATAAGGTATCATTAGTTTACGGTCAAATGAACGAGCCACCTGGAAACAGATTACGTGTTGCTTTGACAGGTTTGACGATGGCGGAATTTTTCCGTGAAGAAGGCCGTGATGTATTATTCTTCGTAGATAATATTTATCGTTATACTTTAGCGGGTACAGAAGTATCAGCGCTATTAGGCCGTATGCCATCAGCGGTAGGTTATCAGCCTACGCTGGCTGAAGAAATGGGTGTATTGCAAGAGCGTATTACTTCAACTAAAACAGGTTC
>CAZZIX010000008.1:27236-34659 GCA_964654345.1 uncultured Methylomarinum sp. | reverse complement strand
GCGCCTTTCACCAGATTATCAATCACTGACAAAATCACAAGTGTATTTCCTCCTTGTGGTTGATGGATTGCTATTTGGCACTTATTGCTTCCTCTCACATTCCTGGTATCTGGGTGCTCACCTTCTGCAAGCACATCAACAAATATCTCGTTTTTATAACGCTGTTCAAACAGTTCTTGAACATTTTCGATATTTCCAGAAATTTGCCCATATAATGTTGCATGAATACCTCGAATCATAGGAATCAAGTGAGGCACAAATGTCAATCCGATGCTTTGCTTTGCAGTAATAGCTAAACCTTGAGTAATTTCTGGCATGTGGCGATGTCCTGCTACAGCATAAGCTTTAAAGCTTTCACCCGATTCACTCATTAAAGTGGAGACCTGAGCTTTTCGCCCTGCCCCACTCACTCCTGACTTTACATCAGCAATTAAATTCGAAAAATCAATTAATTTATTTTCTATCAAAGGTAAAAAACCCAGCTGTACAGCAGTCGGATAACAACCAGGGCAAGCTAAAAGGTTGGCATCTTTAATCGCCTGACGATTAACTTCAGGCAAACCATAAACAGCATCATTAATTAAACTTGGACAAGCGTGATCCATGCCATACCATTTTGACCATTCCTTATGATCTTTTATCCTAAAATCTGCAGACAGATCAATCACCTTAACATTATGCTTTAATAACTGCTCAGCCATTAACATCGCTGTTCCATTAGGTGTTGCAAAAAATACTACATCACATTCTGCCAACGTTTCCACATCAGGCAAGGAAAAAACAATATCACACAATCCTCTTAAACTTGGATATAAAGCATCTACTCTTAGGCCTGTATCTGAACGAGATGTCACCTTACAAATATCTACATTAGGGTGTAAAACCAAGATACGTAGTAGCTCCACTCCTGTGTACCCTGTTCCTCCAACTATCCCAACCCGAATCATCTTTTTACCTGCTCCTGTTTATTTTATATCCCTATATGATACCTCTTTTTTCTCTTGGATAACGGCATTGACAATTAAGATAAACAATTTTTTACACACAAGAGTATTTAACTTGAAAGAAATACAGGTAAAGTATTACTTTAGACCACAAGATCGTTTTTATACAGAAACAAGAGTAATATCAATACTTAAGAACATCCAAGTACCTCTCTGCTCCAACTAATACTTTTAAGATAAATTTCTCTGATATTATCGGGTTTAATACGCTGTGTTTTATCACCCGAACTTAACCCCCATTGCTCATAAAAAACAACGTAAGCCAAAATATCACCCGCTATTCCCTTTTTATACAATATTGCTTGCTCTACTTCCTCTGCCATAGGCAACTGCGCTAAAGCTTCTTCAATCGGAATATCTAGCAAACTGTCTAAAGATGAGAGCATCCCCATTAAAAACATTTGACTAGGATCTTGATCAAATTGTTCTGCTAATAATTCGCACATTTTGCCTCTAATCAAAATATTTTGAAATAAAGCATCCGGTTTATCAGTAAATGAAGTTAAAGCTAGAATATTTACCCAACGTTTGATTTCACTCATCCCTAGACAAGTTACTGCGTGATGAATGGACTCTATTTCATTCGGTAAAGAAAAAAAGGCCGAATTAATATAATGAAGAAGCTTGTAACTTAAACCAACATCTTGGGTAATAACCGCACTTAACTCTCCAAAACTGACATCCTGTTTATTTATCGTAGACAGCAACTTAATCGTCGCAATTTGATTTACACCTAATCGTTTACCTTTAACTATTTTGGGTTTGCTGAAAAAGAAGCCTTGAAAAAGCTCACAACCTGCCTTTTTAAATATTTCATATTCTTCAAGCGTCTCTACTTTTTCCGCTAGAAGCTTTACATTATAAGGCTTTAACTTTTCAATCGTTGCTAATGTTTCCGCTATTGGCATTGCCATTACATCAAGTTTGATAATATCAGCCATTTCAATCAGAGGAATCCATTCTGGTGTAAAAACAAAGTCATCCAATGCAATCATGTAACCCTGCTCGGAAAACTCTTTTATCTGATTAATCATTTTTGAATCAACGACGACATCTTCAAGCACCTCAATCACGATTCTATCTTTGGGGAGATGTAATGGTGTTTTTTCTAATAGATTCTGAGCAGTAAAATTAATAAAAGCCTTATCTGAGCCAACAACTTCATTAAGCCCAATTTCCAAGATCGTATCGGTAATAACTTGATTCGTTGCCGAGGTTGCCCCTTCCTTTTGATTAAGATCAAAATCACTTCCTCTAAATAATATTTCGTAAGCATAAATATTCAACTTACTGTCTAGAATTTGTTGTCGCCCTATAAGAATCTCAGTCATTATTGCAGTTCTTCTAATAATTTACACATAGATCAACAAATTATTACCAAGGTTTTTACCCTGCCAACTTGTTGGTATTTGATTAATTATTATAGTTGAATATTTATATTTAACAGGAAAGCCAGCCGCCTAGATTTCGATAAGTAGGCTTCTTTTTTAATGAGACTATGATTTTATTGTGATGTTTCAATTTTTTATTCAATTTTTGGACTAAACCAATTTTTCAGCGAGAATTCCTTTCTATCCAAAACTTTGTAGCCAAATCATGAGCCTGTTTCTGAGTATTGACCTTTCCTATTAGTTTTAATGCAATTGCTGCTGTACCAATAACTGTAGCTTCCGCAAATTCATCACTCAACTCCCCTTGCCATAACAAAGCAAGTTGCTGTGGATCAAGGTATTCTGATTTGACATGTCTACGAGCAAAAAGTGCAGGCCACAGCTCTTCAACTAATTGATTGTTTTTTACAGATTGAACCAGGCAATCAACATCAGGGTTTCGCTCAGTTTCGCCTCCCTCCCCCTTTAGCACTGCCATACTAGGTTGATTTAATAATAGAGCTGCTTTTTGATGTACTTGTCGATAACTAGGATGAAATATTCCTTGAATCCCGTGAGAAGCCTTTAATGGATTAATTAACCTAACTAATGTATGCACAGGGGAACGCAGCCCCATCATAGGCCGAAGATTAACCATTTCATATAATTTGGGACAGATATATTCTAAAGAAAGATAACTAAAATTGGTTTCTTTAATCTGTTCAATTGATTCTTCAATACTCTTTGAATTTGTACGTCCCAGATATTTCAATACATTATTGGTATATATCCGCCCTTCTGTATGTCCGCTAGCACCATGCATAAAAATACGAACGCCATTTTTGGCTAACAACAACGTTGAAAGTAAAAACCAAGGTAAATGACGTCTTTTTCCTGCATAGGACGACCAGTCTAAATCTATTTGAAGATTAATCTTTGGAAGAATAATCGACTCCCGTGCAGCTTGAACAAACCCTGCAAGCTCTTCTGGTGTTTCTTCTTTAACTCGCATCAACATTAAAAATGCACCTAATTGAATAGGCTCTACTTTATCTGCTAAGATCATCACCATTGCACGGTAAGCCTCATCCTGAGTCAGCGGCCTTGAACCTCGCTTTCCCTTTCCAAGTATTTTTATAAATTCTGCAAATGGGTGCTCAACCTGCAATTGAGTCATGTTGAAAAAGAAAAAGGAAAGTAATGATCTATTAATAATGCGGCAAACATCAACATTAGATAAGTAATAGAGTAGAAAAAAGTTTTCATTGCTGTTTTATTGTCTTTATTACGCATTAAATTAATCGCATAATAAATAAAAATGAAACCCAAAATTAATGCACTAAAGAGATAAATCAAACTACTCATCCCCGTTAAGTACGGTAGAAGAGTTACAATGAGTAGTAATATGGTATAAAGAAATATCTGCAAGCGCGTAAATTCAGCGCCATGAGTTACCGGCAACATAGGAATTTTTGCTTTTGCATATTCTTCCTGCTTTGCTACTGCCAATGCCCAAAAATGAGGGGGCGTCCAGACAAATATTATCAAAAATAATAACAAGGCATGCGGATGAACCTCTCCTGTTATCGCACACCAACCCAGCAAGGGTGGTGCTGCACCTGCAGCACCACCAATGACAATGTTTTGCGGCGTCATATGCTTAAGATACATAGTATATATAACAGCATAGCCAATCAGCGAAAGAAAAGTTAAAACAGCAGTTAGCATATTAACAAACACAACCAAAATAATCATTGCCAAAAGACCAATAATACCGGCAAAAACCAGTACATTTCGGGAATTTAACTCACCTGCAGGCAAAGGTCTGTTTTGTGTTCGAGCCATTTTGGCATCGGCTTTTTGATCTATAAAATGATTAATTGCTGCTGCTGAAGAGGAAGCTAGCCCAATACCTAAAGTACCGTAAATTAAATTCACTAAAGGCGGCATTCCTGGGACAGCTAGTAACATACCCACTATCGCTGTAAAAACAAGAAGAACAACTACTTTGGGCTTGCATAATTCAAGATAGTTTTTCCATGATAAGGTCGATTGTGCATTTGTCATTATATTTTATGCCTAACCCGTTTAAGAACGTATAGAATACAGTGAACTATTCATTATTGAAATAGTCTGATCGCTAACATTATTGATATCGGAGAATTCATGATTTTCAGGACACTACTATTGTCACTCATTTTCTTGCCTATTAATGTATACAGTTCAAGCGTTAAAGTGCATGAACGCATACTTAAAAATGGTTTAAAGGTTTTGGTGAAAGAAGATAACCGCTCTCCTGTTGTGGTTTCTCAAATTTGGTATAAAGTAGGTTCGAGTTATGAACCCAATGGTATTACAGGTGTTTCTCATATGCTTGAACACATGATGTTTAAAGGAACTGAAAAACATCCATTAGGTGAGTTTTCTCGTATTATTGCAGAAAATGGAGGTAATGAAAATGCTTTTACGGGTCGTGACTATACAGCCTATTTTCAGACCATGGAAAAATCTCGTTTAGAAGTCAGCTTTATGTTGGAAGCTGATCGTATGCGAAATTTACGTCTAGATCCTAAAGAGCTGAAAAAAGAATTAGAAGTTGTCACAGAAGAACGCCGTATGCGAACGGATGATAAACCACGCTCTAAAACACAAGAATATTTTATGGCAATGGCCTTTACAAATAGCCCCTATAAAAATCCGGTGATTGGCTGGCCTTCTGATATTGCAAATTATCAAACGGATGATTTACAAGTGTGGTACGAACGTTGGTATGCACCCAATAATGCAACCTTAGTCGTCGCAGGTGATGTACAACATGATGCAGTATTTGCGCTGGCTGAAAAATATTTTGCTGAATTAAAAACTAGTGTTATTAGACCCGTCAAACCACAAGCTGAATTAGAACAACATGGCGAACGAAAAACAACCATTAAACTGCCCGCTAAACTCCCGTATATTTTAATGGGTTATAAAGTCCCTGTGCTTAATACCATTGATAATGAACTAGAAGCCTATGCCTTAGAGGTATTGGCAGGGATTTTAGATGGAGGGAGCAGTGCTAGATTAGCATCCAAACTAGTCAGAGGCAGTCAAATTGCTGTCTCTGCTGGGGCTGGATATAACATCATGTCGCGCCTACCTGATTTATTCATGCTGGATGCAACGCCTGCCGAAGGCAAAACAGTCTTCGATCTGGAATATGCTTTAAAGGAAGAGATTAATACGCTAAAGAGAGAATTAGTTTCAGATAAAGAGTTACAACGTGTTAAAGCACAGGTTTTAGCTAGCGCAGTATATGAAAAAGATTCTAATTTTTATCAGGCCATGCAATTAGGAATGCTTGAAACAGTCGGGTTAGGCTGGGAAAAAGCAGATGAGTATGTTGATAAAGTAAATCAAATTACTGCCGAACAAATCCGAGATGTAGCCCGTAAATATTTACTAGAAGAGAAATTAAATGTTGCCTATCTTGATCCACAACCTATCACTCAACAAAAACGGACTAGCAAAATAGCAGGAGGTCGTCATGCGCAATAATTTTATTGGACTTTTATTTCTTTTAGTTTCACATTCTGCTTTTTCTGCCGCAAAAATAGAGCAATGGCAAACAGCACAAGGAAGCTCAGTCTTATTTGTAGAAGCTACCGGCTTACCCATGGTTGATATTCAAGTTGTTTTTGATGCTGGAAGTGCAAGAGATGGTAAACAGCAAGGAATAGCGGCTTTAACCTCGGCATTATTAGATACTGGTGCTGGAGAGTGGAATGCTGACGAAATTGCTCTACGCTTTGAAAGTATTGGAGCTCAATTTGGTGCAGGAGCATCCATAGACACCGCTTCCATTTCATTACGCTCACTAACAGAACCTAAGTTACTTAATAAAGCATTGCAGACTATGCAGGTTATCTTAAGCCAACCAAATTTTAACAAAAATGATTTTCAACGTGAAAAAAATAGAACACTGGCGGGCCTAAAGCACAGAGAAGAATCACCAGGGGCAATAGCTAGTATTGAGTTCTTTAAATCATTATATAAAGATCACCCCTATGCGCACCCTACCGGGGGTGATATAGAGTCAGTATCAGGTTTTACTGAAGAAGATATAAAAACTTTTTACCAGCAATATTACGTGGCAAAAAATGCAATGGTAGTTATCGTTGGCGATATGAGCAAAAAACAGGCAATGACTACTGCTGAGACATTAGTTAGTAACTTAAAAGCTGGAAGCAAACCAGCTGCACTTCCTAAAGTAGATTTCACATCATCAGGCTCAACTAAACATATTGACTTCCCTTCGACACAAACCCATGTTTTAGCCGGTTTAATTGGGATGGATCGCAAAGATCCAAACTATTTCGATTTTTACGTTGGAAACCATATTTTAGGCGGCAGTGGATTAGTTTCTCAATTATTTATAGAAGTAAGAGATAAAAAGGGGCTTGCCTACAGTGCATCAAGCCGTTTCTCTCCCATGCTCAAAAAAGGACCTTTTATAATGAGCCTACAAACGCGTAACGACCAAACTGAGCAAGCGGTTGATATAATGCAAAAAACTTTGGAAAACTTCGTCAAAAATGGACCAACAGAAAAAGCACTCGTTGCCGCCAAAAAGAATATCACAGGCGGGTTTGCCATGCGCTTTGATACCAATAGCAAATTATCTAATTACGCTGCGATGATTGGCTTTTATCAAATGCCCTTAGATTATTTAGATGTATTCCAGAAAAAAATTGAAGCGGTTACGGTTGACTCTATTCGAGAGGCTTTTAAAAAACGGGTAATACCCGAAAATATTCATACTATTACTGTAGGCGGTGAAAAATAAATAATTAAGAATTAATTCTTAATTTAAGGGCACTTCTACTAAGTGAAAAATAAACTTAAAATTATTGCAGGCGAATGGAGAAGTCGACAACTTATTTTTGAAGACTTTACTGGCTTAAGACCAACACCTGCAAGAGTTAGAGAAACATTATTCAATTGGTTGCAACATGATGTGATAGCAAGCCGATGCCTGGATTTGTATGCTGGAAGCGGTGCTTTAGGATT
>CAZZIX010000008.1:0-27136 GCA_964654345.1 uncultured Methylomarinum sp. | reverse complement strand
ATGTGATAGCAAGCCGATGCCTGGATTTGTATGCTGGAAGCGGTGCTTTAGGATTTGAAGCCGCTTCCAGAGGTGCATCATCTGTGACTTTAGTAGAAAATAATCCACAAGCTTGTCGGTTAATTAACGAGAATAAGATTAAATTAACGGCGAAACAAATTAAAATTGTGCAAATGGATGTCTTTGAATTTTTAGCTGGAGATTCAGAATCGTTTAATCTGGTTTTCTTAGACCCCCCGTTTGGTATGGAACTAGCTCAACAAAGCTGTCATTGGCTGGAAGATAAAAATTGGCTTACTCCTTCCGCCAAAATTTATCTGGAGGTGGAAAATAAATTATCTTTAAATGATATCCCTAGTAATTGGCAATGCTTAAAAAACAAAAAAGCAGGAGAAGTAGGATATTATTTGTTTCAACGTAACTAATTTCAATTTTGTGTTAGAATCTGGCTTTTTTTGATCAGTATAAACAAAATTTTGAATATTACGGCTATTTACCCAGGTACATTTGATCCGGTTACTGACGGGCATATCGACATCATATCAAGAGCTTCTAAACTATTCCATAAAGTCATAGTAGCAGTGGCAGTCAACCAAGGAAAAACCCCGCTCTTTTCTATAGATGAAAGGGTCTTAATGGCTAAAGAAGTCACCTCCAACCTTTCTAATATTAGTATTATCGGCTTTGATAACTTATTGGTTGATTGCGCAAAAGAACAAAATGCCAACGTAGTTTTAAGAGGATTACGTGCAGTATCAGATTTTGAATATGAATTTCAAATGGCAGGCATGAACCGCCGCTTATCACCTGAACTGGAAACTATGTTTCTAACACCTGCCGAACAATACGAATTTATTTCTTCTAGCATGATAAGAGAAATTGCAAAACTTAAAGGCGATGTTTCTAGTTTTGTACCCCATTGCGTAGAAGAACGCTTAATTAAAAAGTTTGAATAAGGAAAAACAATGGCTTTAGAAATAGATGACGAATGCATTAACTGTGATGTTTGCGAACCCGAATGCCCGAATGGCGCTATTAGCCAAGGCGATGAAATTTATATTATTGATCCTACTTTATGTACTGAATGTGTTGGCCACCACGACTTACCACAATGTATTGAAGTATGCCCAGTAGATTGTATTGATAAAGATCCTAAAAATGTAGAAAACCAAGATAGTTTATATCAAAAATATTTAAAGTTAACGGCTTAATTTAATTATTACTTTCTATATTTTCATTTTGATAATAAGCAACTGACCAGCTTTGAACCTGTTCAAGATCGTTACGAAGTAAATAAAGATTTCGAGCACCGACCAAGCATAACTGGTAATGGTACAGTAGATCTTGAACGATTCTTAGCACTTTGACTTACTATCCAGCTATAGCCATCTGCTCAATCAATATAGATCCTGTTCTAATATTCCCCCGATAATCCACATCATTTCCTATAGAAACAATATTTTTATACATATCCTTTAAATTTCCAGCAATGGTAATTTCTTCAACAGGATATTGAATTTGTCCATTTTCCACCCAAAAGCCAGAAGCACCTCTTGAATAATCACCAGTGACTCTATTAACACCTGAGCCCATTAATTCTGTTACTAATAGCCCAGTATCTAGCTGTTTCAACATAGCATTGAAATCATTGGAGCCTGAATCAACCGTTAAATTATGTACGCCTCCTGCATTTCCGGTATTCTTCATACCTAGTTTTCTTGCTGAATAACTACTCAGAACGTACCCTTGTAAAATACCTTCTTTAACAATATCCCTAGCTATTGTTGATACACCCTCTGCATCGTAAACAGAACTTCCTAAAGCCATTTTTAAGTGTGGCTGCTCATGTATATGAACAAACTCTGGCAAAATCTGTGTTCCTAAAGCATCTAATAAAAAACTGGACTTTCGGTATAAACTACCTCCACTTATTGCTCCAATCAAAGAACCAATCAAACCTGAAGCCACTTCTGAAGAATATAAAACAGGACATTGCCGAGTTGATAAACTACGCGCCCCTAACCGTTTAATTGTTCTTTCCGCGGCTTTAGTTCCTATTTCCTTGGCTGATTCTAATTTTTCTGCTTTTCTAGAAACACTGTACCAATAATCCCTTTGCATTTCTCCATCTCGCTCACCTAGCACCGAACAGCTCATTGAATGGCGAGTAGATTGATAACCTTGCAAAAAACCTAAGCTATTCCCTAGCACTCTAATCCCTTGATGACTATTGACTGTTGCACCTTCTGAGTTATTAATTTCCTTATCAAACGAACGTGCGGTATCTTCACACTCCACCGCCAAATTAATAGCTGTTTCAGCCTCTAGATTCCAAGGATGGTTTCTATCAAGATCAGGAAATTCAGTTGCCAAACTGTCTTTATCAGGTAAACCAGAAAACTCATCTTCATTAGAAAAACTAGCAATACTACAAGCAGCTTTAACAGTTTCCTTAATTGAATTTGGAGAAAGATCATTGGTACTGGCCGAACCTTTCTTTTTACCAATATAGACGGTAATGCCTAAACCTTGATCACAATGATGCTCTATTGTTTCCACTTCACCTAAGCGTGCAGTAACTGATAGCCCATTATCTATACTAAGACCTGCTTCTGCTGAGGTTGCCCCTTGTTTTTTTGATTCATCCAATAAATCCTGGACAAGATTTTTTAATCGATTAATCTCTTCTTGGTTTTGCACTCTATAAGTCTCTTTGTGGATGTTATTCTTTTTCAGGAAAGTAGATAAGGATTTATTACACGCTCGTTCCACCCACTGTTAATCCGTCAATTTTTATAGTTGGCTGACCGACACCGACAGGCACACTCTGCCCTTCTTTACCACAGGTTCCAACACCTGCATCTAATTCCAGATCATTTCCAACCATTGAGACTTTAGTCAAAACTTCTGGCCCATTACCGATTAAAGTAGCGCCTTTAACAGAACTGGTTATTTTTCCATCTTCAATTAAATAGGCTTCACTGGCTGAAAAAACAAATTTACCTGAAGTAATATCAACTTGCCCTCCCCCAAAATTTTTGGCATATAAACCTTTTTTCACTGATTTAATAATTTCAGCAGGATCGTGAGACCCAGGTAACATATAGGTATTGGTCATTCTAGGCATAGGCAAATGGGCATAAGATTCTCTACGTCCATTACCCGTAGACTGCACTCCCATTAACCTAGCGTTAAGTTTATCTTGCATATAACCTTTGAGTATTCCTTTTTCAATCAGTACCGTTTTTTCTGTCGGCACACCTTCATCATCTATATTCAAAGAGCCTCGTCTACCCTCTAAGGTTCCATCATCTACAACAGTACATAATCCTGATGCTACCCGCTTGCCAATCATTTGACTAAACGCCGAGGTTCCTTTTCGATTGAAGTCTCCTTCAAGGCCATGCCCTATTGCTTCATGCAATAAAATCCCTGGCCACCCAGGGCCTAAAACAACTGTCATATTTCCCGCAGGTGCATCTATTGCTTCTAAATTTACAACGGCTTGCCTCACGGCTTCTTTTCCGTATTCCACTGCCTTATCTTGATCTAAAAAATAGCTGTAATCCTTTCTTGCTCCCCCACCCATACTTCCTTGCTCTCGCTTACCATTTTCTTCTAAAATAACCGTAACATTCATTCGCGTCAGAGGTCGAATATCCGCAACTAAAGAACCATCTTGATTAGCGATTAAAACTTTTTCATGCACACCCACCAAGCTGACCATCACTTCTTCTATCCGACTATCTAGTTTACGTGTTTCAATATCAACTTTACGCAATAAATCAATTTTTTCCTGATCCGCAAGCGATTTGAGAGGATTAACCGGTTCGTAGTATTGTTTCCAACTTGATACTTTTTTTAGATTATTCTGTGCATTTTGTCCCTGCCTAGCAATGGCCTTTACATTATTTGCTGCTTCTAGTAAAACAGCAAGTTCAATTCGATCACTATAGGCAAACCCAGTTTTATCCCCAGAAACTACTCGAACACCTGCACCTTGCTCAATAGAATGAGAACCTTCTTTTATGATTCCTGCTTCTAATGACCATGATTCAAAATGAGTAGATTGAAAATATATATCAGCATAGTCTGCTGGAACGCTGAGCATACTATCCATAATTTGATCAATATCTTTCTCCTGCATTCCATAAGGCGTTAGTATTGATTGTTTTACTTGGTTTAAAGTATCCATTAAATCTGTAATAAAAGTAAAAGGGAGTTTTTATTTAAAAGGAGTAATTAATCGACCGGCAAATCTTCTTTGAGTGTTTTATAGAGTGCATTAATTAACATCGACCCATCATCTATAGAGCCGGCTATATCATTATCTTCTCCATCATCTAATAAATCATTAGTTTCAGATTCAATCTGCTCCGCGGTAACTTCTGTTTCATCTTCTTGCCTGAGTACCATCAGTTTGTAACTAGCCTCTTCATACTCATCTTTAAAGAAGAAAAAAGTCATCTTATCAATTAATGATGAATCAGCAGGGTGTTGATCATCTGGATCATAGGTAACATAAAACACACCTTGCCCGCGATCTTTATCAGTTATTTCAATTTCTTCTAACTTTAAAGCCTGGTCGATCAATTCCCATGAACGATCAAATTTCTTTTTAATCTTTATCACCGGTTTTTTTTCAGTCCCAGCTAATAAAATATTTTGCCCTAATCCTTTCTCGACAGATTTTTCCTCGTCTGCTTCGTCCTTTATATCCTCCTCGACTACGACAGGAGATTTTTCAGTTATCTTCATTTCAGGCGGGATTTCAAGGTAATCAGTATCCTTGTATTTTGTTTGCTGAACATCAGAACACGAGATAGTGAACAGTGTTATTAAAATAACAATTTTTTTAAAATGCATATTATTTATTTATAGAAAAAACGTCGATGATTTAAAACAGGAAACGAAGTCCTTACTTTTTTTAATCTTTCCAGGTCTATTTCAGCACTAGCAAAACCTGCCCCGGTTTTATAACAATCTAAAACCACACCCCATGGGTCTATCACCATGCTATGTCCAAAGGTTTGTCGACCATTAAGATGAAATCCACCCTGATTAGGCGCAACGACATAACATAAATTCTCTATCGCCCTTGCACGTAACAATATTTCCCAATGAGCAGCGCCAGTTTCTGCTGTAAAAGCGGCAGGTACAACGAATATTTCAGCACCTTGCTGACTCATCTGCCTAAAAAACTCGGGAAATCTAAGGTCGTAACAAACAGCAATACCTACTTTTCCAAAAGGTGTATCAAACACAAAAGGATCACCTCCCTTTTCAATTGAATCTGACTCTCTATACTCCTCACCCGTATCAGGTACACTGACATCAAATAAATGAGCTTTATCATAACGAACGACTCTTTCCCCTTTTTCGTTATAAACTAGACTGGCAGCTCTTACTTTATTTTCGTCATCAGCAATTAGGGGTATGGTTCCGCCGATAAGCCAAATATTATATTTTTTAGCCGTTTCTGATAAAAACTGCTGAATTTGACCTTGCCCATCCGTTTCTCGAACCCTTACCTTATCAAGCTCATGCACACCCATCAAAGCAAAGTTTTCAGGCAAAGCTATTAGCTTTGCCCCATGATTAGCTGCCTCAGCAATTAATTTCCCTGCTTGTAATAAATTAGCGTCAACATTTGGACTTGATGCCATTTGTATGGCTGCACATATACTCATTGTTGTCTCTTTTCTCTTTTAGCTTTTACGGCTTTACTCTGAGCTGTTAAATTTGTTAACCCAGACCATGTTTTATTTAAAATCCCATCTTGGGCATGCAAAGGTATCACCTTAATATCATCCCATTGGCCAGTAATACTATAGTTTGAACCAAAAAAATATCCATCTTTATAATCCTTATCTAAGACCTGGGTAATAACTCCTGCAATGCCACCTACAATTGTACCAGCAATGGGTATTGCAGCTGAACTTTTAGGGACAACCTTAACTTTGTGATCAAGTGTTTTATTAAGCAAATCCACTTCACCTTTCATGGAAATATGGGCTGGAATTGCATCAATCAATAGATCATTAGTCGTCATTATTCCATTATTAATCTTAAAATTTCCTGTTATTTTATTAAAACTTAATCCTTGCTTATACATATCTCCATAATCAAACTTCAACCGTTTTAGCCACTGTTCCATTGCAACAAGCCCTAAAAAACGACCGATCCCAGGTTCAATACTTGAAATGCGCCCCTCTTTTAACTGTAGACCTAACTCTGCTGAAGCTTGATGAAAAGAAAATTGATAAGGTAAGCCAGTCCATTCTGCATTAATATCCACAGACCCTTGAGCATCTTTCAAATCATCTGTTATGTTTAGTTGAGATAGAATCTTACCAAAATCTCCAGAACTCACTGTTCCTGACAACTCAGTTCCATTATAATTATCTAACTTTATCCAATTAGCTTTAAGTTTAATTTTAAGATTGTTTGAAATAACATCAATCTTACTAAACCTGACACCATCTACCGCCATTTCTGATTCAATTTTAAGCGTCCCTAAATCAATCTTATTCCACAATAAGTGTTTACTACTGATCTCAACAATGGGCATATCTTGCTCTATAATTTCATCAGAACCACTTTTATTTAGTTGCACCAAACTCGACAAATCTAGCCTATCAAGTTTTAAACTAATTTTATCTGCTTTAGTTTTCTGATGAGGAATAACAAAAGTACCTTTGACAATAGAAGACACAATATGTCCATTCCATTGATTTTCTGCATTTTTCAAATCTAATTCTAAGGCTCCTTGTTCTTTCCCTTTCCATAGTAATTGCCCTGTCTTTAAACTAATTTTATTGAGTTCCAACTCTGAGTCTTCTTTACTATTTTCATCGCTCTGTTTACTATTTAATGGTTGCGTTACAAAAGGCAACCATTCAGATGCATCTAAAATTTCTTGATCAACTCGAATATTCAACCCTTTTTGTTCAGGAGCAAGAGCTTCATGTTGTCCATAAACAATTTGAGCAGAATGAACTAATTTCTCTTGTTTATTAAAACGTACTGCGGCCCTTATTTGATCATTGTAGTTTATTTTAAGCGGAAAAAAATCCCCTTCTTTTAATGCCATATTAATCAGCAAAGACTTTTCTTGTTCTGCTGTTTTTTGTAAACCACCAGGCAATTCAATCTGCATTCCAGCCAAACTGGATTTAAGATTAATTTCAGGAGAAATGTTTTCTACTGATGGCAAATCTACAATTATATTGTAAGGGGTTGAGCCGCTAACAGGATTATCTTTTATAAAATCTTTGTCTAAAAAACTGAACTGTTTCTTTAACTGCTGACTATCCGTTACTCCGTTTATATTAATACTTGTTTTAAGCTCATCATAATCAATTGTTATCCCAATAGGGTAGCCTAAGGTTTTAGCTGTTAAGTTATTACTGAACAACCCCTTTTCCGTAATACTTAAATTTCCTACTAATTCTTCAACATTCAAATTTACAGACTTTACTGTCAAATTTGCATTGTTAAAATGAGCCACTCCTTTGACTTTAGGAACAGCATGTTTTTTCATAGGTACCTTTAAATCTAATTCAACTTTTGCATTGCCTTCTGAATTAATAGCATCAACAAATTTATCAACACCTTTATTAATATTAATGGGTGTTTGTTGTAAAAAACTTAAAGCATCCACAATCCGGCCTTCTGCATTACCTTTTACAAATAAATGGTTACTTTTTTTAAAAGAAGGAATTTTTACTGCCGCATTCTTTATTTTTAAATGCTCAAATTTCGCATGATCAATATCAACCTCCATGCCATTTTTTAAAAATAAAATTTCAGCAGTACCATAAGTTAAATTTGGCCAATCTGGAGAAAATTTTAACTCCACATCTGAAACATTGAACAATGCTTCGAATACACCCTCCCCCGCAAGAAATGGAAAGTGTTTCATTTCACCATAAACTAATAGCCCCCCTTGCTCAATATTCCCTGATACAAATGCTTTATCCAGCCATTTAATGGACTTTCTTTTCATAATACCCACTGGATAATAGCTTGATAATAAACTAACGTCATTCACATTGGAAAAAGAAGTTTGTAAATCCATAAAAATAGATTGATCACTTTTTGGAATGGTTAAAAGCAGCCGAGTTTCAGTATGTATATCTTTATTCTCCACAACCAAAGATTTTGATTGGATCTTCCATTCATCCTGTTTTTGTTGCCACTCAAGTTGACCGTATAAATTGTCAATTAAAATAGGTTGCCTGAATAATTCAGGAAAATATATCGCACCTTTTCTTGTATTCAAACCGATCTTTCCATGATTATTATTACCCCATACGCTACCCGTCAAATTTTCAATTTGTGGTATTTTCAAATGTGCATAGGTAAAAAAATCATCAAAATCTCCTTTAAAAGAAAAGCGATTACTTTTTAAATTTGCATCAATAGAAAAATTCTTGATGACACCTTTAATCCCTAAATCAGCAATGAGTGCCTGCTGTTTTTTTTCAAATGGCGAAAAAAAGCCAATCAACTCAGAAAATTCATGCAAATCTAATTGGGTAATTAAAGTGGTTAGATGGGTAAAATCTTTATTGCTAGAAAAGCTGAATTCTGTATCTGGCCAGTGTTGGTTTTTTGTTTTAAGATCACATTGGTTAACACTAAATTTCCAACCATCAGCTAGAATAGACCCTATAAATTCTGTGTTTAGCGATTTAATATCAACCGTCTTTTGATGCTTATGTAGAATAACATCTTCAACCTGAACAATGCCTGCCAGAGCAGTCACCTTAGATTCTTGCCAATCGCTCCATATTTTTAAATTCCCTTTTCCTTTAGCCTCACCATCTGTGATTTTTATATTCTCGGCAAGGTCTAAATTTATATGTAAAAAATCGTTTAAAACCTCAGAAAAAAATACTTCGTCAGCTTCAACATAGACTCGACCATCTAACTTTTCAAACTCTAAAATATCCCCTCGAATATCCATAGAGACTCTTATATTCTTGCCATATTGCTCTGGTAATTGACTAACAAGGTGAAGCTCATGCGCATGATCATCTCTATTATTTTTTATCAAAAGATCAACATTTTTAAAGGTAATTGGCTGGGTATTTCTAGTCTTATCTAACCAGGTAATTTCACTTTTTAAAACCTCATATTGTCCACCATTTAATAACCAAAGAGGTTGCTTAGATTTATCACTATCCAAACCAACAACGGACAAACTTCCATCTTTATTTCTTATGATTGATAATTTAGCACCCACTAAAGTTAACCTGCTTGAGGGCAAAACTTGACGCGTAAGAAGTAATTTAACTAGGTTTAGCCCCACTCTAACTTCTTCAAGTTGAATAGGCTGATCATTTTCGGTGGCTATTTTAATCTTTTTTAGAATGACTTCAGGGCCAATTCCTCGCATATTTGCTTTCAAAATTCCAATTTCAACTGGAATGGAAGTCAGTTCATAAATTTTGTTCTCTAAATCTGTTTTATATTCCTCTACACCTAAAATAAAAAGCCTTATGAAACTGATGATAATTGCAAAAAAAATTAAAGACCAGAACAACAAATGTCGTGTAAAAAATGTTATGTGGTGTATCACTATTAATATCTATAAATTCAAGTAAGTTCAGTAAGTATCCTCAAAATATCACCGCTGTTATCCTATCTACGGCTATCCTCTGCTAACGGGTATTCTGCTCAAAAAGCTCTAGTATTTCATAAAGACCCACGTTAGTAGCTGGGTGATGTTTTTTAATTACTCGGCTTTAAAGAGTACCTATAATAAAACAACATCATACTGTTCCTGATTGTATTCCGCTTCAGGTCTAAATTTAATCTGTACATCTAAAAACAGTTCTAATTCTGCTAACATATCAGCTTCTTCGTCCAGCAGCATTTCTACAACACCATGAGACGCAAGTACCAATAGCGTTTGAACATTATATTGCCTTACTTCTCTAATAATCTCTCTAAAGATTTCCAGACACATAGATTCAGCTGTTTTTAATACACCTCTCCCCCCACAAGCACTACAAGGCTCACAAAGTATGTGTTCCAAGCTTTCTCGCGTTCTTTTGCGTTTCATTTCAACCAAGCCAAGAGCAGAGACTTCTGTAATCTTATTTTTAGCATGATCTTTATCTAAATTTGCTTGAAGTGCATCTAAAACCTGTTTTTTATGCACTGCACTTTGCATGTCGATAAAATCAATAATAATAATACCCCCTAAATTACGGAGCCTTAGCTGTCTAGGAATAGTTTTGGTCGCTTCCAGGTTAGTTTTGAAAATTGTCTCCTCTAAATTCCTGCCGCCAACATATCCTCCTGTATTTACATCTACCGTTGTCATCGCTTCAGTCTGATCAAACACTAAATGACCACCAGACTTTAAGTTTACTTTTCTACCTAATGCACGGGTAATTTCATCTTCAACATTATAAATATCGAATACAGGACATTCGCCCGTATAAAGCTCAATGACAGGTACAATTTCTGGAACAAAAATTTCTGCAAAAGCAATAAGTTTTTCATGCGTTTCTCTAGAATCGACTCTTATCCTTTCAATACCCTCATTATATAAATCTCGTAATGTACGAATGCTCAGCGATAAATCTTCATGAATCAAAGTTTTAGCATCGGCTGAACTTATTTTTTCAGAAATTCCTTCCCATAATTTGGTCAAAAAAAGCATATCAGAAATCATCATATGCTCTTCAATACATTCAGCCGCTGTTCTTGCTATAAACCCACCACTTTCATGACTTTCCTGGAATTTTTCTATACAAGCCTTTAGCCTGCTTCTTTCTTTAGAACATTCAATTCTTTGAGAAACGCCTGAATTAGTCGCAAAAGGCATATAAACCTGAAACCGGGATGGAATAGAAATTTCTGTCGTTAATCGAGCCCCTTTTGTACCCAACGGGCCTTTGGTTACCTGAACAACCACCATTTGCCCTTCACGAAGATAATGCTCTATCTGTTCAGATCCCCGACGCTCAAGTTCTTTATTACTAAAATCAGACAAATGAAGAAATGCTGCACGATCAAGCCCTATATCAACAAATGCAGCTTGCATTCCAGGTAATACCCGACAAACTTCACCTTTATAAATATTACCCACTAAACCTTTTTTATTTTCACGTTCAATAAATAACTCTTGAAGAACACCGTTTTCTATCACCGCTACCCTTGTTTCAGGTGGGGTTACATTTATTAAAATTTCTTCACTCATTTCTGATTATTATTCCCTGTTTAGATAATAACTCTGCTGTTTCAAATAACGGTAAACCAACGACACCAGAAAAACTTCCATTAATTGATTGTACAAAAATACTTGCTAACCCCTGTATCGCATAACCGCCTGCTTTCCCCTGTGGTTCACCTGTTTGCCAGTACGCCTTAATCTCTGCTGAGTTAATTTTTCTAAAACTTACCTCGGTCAGACTCAATGCCTGAAAATGTTTTGTCTTAATTTCGTAATCACTAATTCTTAGTGAAACTGCACTATAAACAATATGTGTTCTCCCTGAAAGCTGTTTCATCATCTCCTTTGCATGTGCTTCGTTTTCTGGTTTTCCTAAAATCTGTCCATCTATGACAACACTGGTATCAGCCGCCAATATGGGTAATAAACTATCAACAGCGTCAAAACAAGCCTTTGATTTTTCAGCGGCTACTCTAATCACATAGTCTTTAGCTACTTCAGCCTGATTTGGCGTTTCATCAATGTCTACTGAATGAACAATATACCTGACACCAATTTGATCCAACAATTCTTTTCTTCGGGGCGATGCGGAGGCTAAAATCAGTTGTGCGTTCATCGGTGATAAGGGTGGTTATTAAGGATGCTCCAGGCTCGGTATAATTGCTCAGCAACAAGAACCCGAACTAAAGGGTGGGGTAAGGTTAATTTAGAGAGGCTCCATGATTCCCTCGCTAATTCTTTAACGGAATCTGATAATCCTTCTGGCCCTCCAACCATCAAGGCAATGTTTTGACCACTTTCCATCCATCTACTCATCGCTTTTGCAAGTTCTGGTGTCGTCCAAGGTTTACCAGGAATATCCAAAGTCACCACATGCGATTTAGTAGAAAGAGCATGAATCATCCGTTCACCTTCATCTCTTACGATTCTTTTAAGATCACTATTTTTACTACGCTTACCCGGTAAAACCTCTTTAAGCACCACTTCGCAATCTCTAGGCATCCGCTTCGCATATTCGTTAAAGCCTTGCTGAACCCAACTAGGCATCCGGTTTCCAACCGAGATTAAATGTATTTGCATGTATTGCAGAATACACACAACAAACAATTGATGCAATGGAGAGTATTTTATATCTTTCAATAAAATACTCTATAAAAACTCGCAAGCCTTATGAGTACTAAATCAGACAACCAATCAATATTAAAAATAACAGTTACAAATCAATATCTTCCTTGAAAATATTGTTAAATGATATATATTTAAGTTTATTATTCTTAATTTTTAGGAAAAACTCTATGGAAATCAAATCTAAAGCTTTCGGCGAGCAGCAAATCAACTCAGATACAATCATTAGCTTTCCAAAAGGCATACCAGGTTTTGAAGACCAGACCCAATTCCAGTTATTCCATCAAGAAGACAATACAATAGTTTTTTTACTCCAATCTACAACAGATGAAAATATAGCGTTTTCAGTTGCACATCCGTCTAACTTTAATATCAATTATCAATTTTTACTTACAGATGAAGAGGTTTCAACTTTAGACATGCAACCTACTGATGAGTTATTAATCCTGTTGATCCTTCATAAAGATGAAAATTCAAGCGAACCAAATCTACCAACAGTTAAAGGCTCTATTAAATCACCACTGCTTATTAATATTGAAAAACAAATCGGTATTCAAAAAACGATGGCTAAAGTAGAACAGAGCATAACTTATACTGAAAAAAATAATGAAATTGAAGTAACAGAGACTTAAATAGCGCAAGTTAATTGAATTTAAAACCAGCCCATAATAATTTAGTGGTGCGGATAAATTCTAGTGTTTAGCTATTTATCTTATTTACTCTCTACCGCTTCAATAGTAGAACAAAAATGATTCTTTATTGATTCAAGTGGAGAAGTCACACCACCTGATGTTGAATAGGTCATTGTCATTTTAACGCCGGTATTCTTAGTTTCAAACCCAATACTCAAAGGCACTACTTTTCCTTTCCCATAGCTCACTGTTTGTGAAGCACTAATAATACCGAGATCTTTATCACTATTGGTAATTAACCATCCATCATTAACCGTATAAAGAGCAGCGAGCTTCATCGCTTTCTCTTTAGATATATTTTTTATAAAAACGTATGTTTTATACGTTCGCCCTGCTAAAAAACTCCCTTTATAAATAAAGTTTTTAACACACGGCCTCTCATCAGAGGTGTCTTTTACTTCTACTTTTTTATTTTGTACTTGTATAACTTTGGTTCCTGATGAAACCCCACATCCCACTATGGCCGAAACAATTAATACTGCTAAAATATAATTTCTCATAATCCCTCTATTAATATCAAAGTCATAACATTTCAAATAAGGGCACCTCTATTAATTGTGGATGAGAAAATTAATAGAGGTGCCCATAAGGTAATACTACCTGTTTTTATTGATAAAAACACACAAAGTTGTAAATTCATACCTTAGCCCATAGTATATTAAATACAGCTACAATATCGTATTCACTTAAAGTTAACCTCTTAATGGAGAAAAAATGAACCACATTTTTATTTACATATTAAAATTTTTTCTACTAGCTACACTTTTCTTGCCATTCTACTCATTATCTTATGCGGCATTACCAGGTTATGTTAATGGGCAAGCTCTGCCTTCTTTAGCACCTATGCTAGAAAAGAGTATGCCAGCAGTGGTTAACATATCTACTACAAAAAATGTCACTACAAGAGAAAACCCTCTATTACAAGATCCTTTTTTTAAACATTTTTTTCAATTACCAAAACAACAAAGACAGCAAAAAAACAGTTTGGGCTCAGGAGTCATTATTGATAGCCAACAAGGGTTTGTGTTAACGAATAATCATGTCATTGATAAAGCAGACAAAATCATGGTAACTCTCAGTGATGGACGTCAACTAAACGCCAAACTGTTGGGGACGGATCCAGAAGCAGACGTTGCTGTTATCCAAATTGCAGCAGAAAACCTGACTGAACTACCCATTGCCAATTCAAATGAATTAAAAGTCGGAGATTTTGTTGTAGCCATAGGCAATCCTTTTGGCTTGGGACAAACTGTCACCTCTGGCATTGTTAGCGCATTAGGTCGAACAGGCTTGGGAATTGAAGGTTATGAAGATTTTATCCAGACTGATGCATCAATTAACCCTGGTAATTCAGGCGGGGCATTAGTCAATTTACGAGGTGAATTTGTTGGGATGAATACAGCCATTCTTGCTCCCAACGGAGGAAATGTTGGAATCGGTTTTGCCATACCTTCTAACATGGTCATGACACTGAAAGAAACATTGATTGAACATGGCGAAGTCAAAAGAGGATTATTAGGTGTTACAACACAAGATCTAACCCCTGACCTTATCAAGGCATTTGACTTAAAAAGCAGGCGTGGTGCAGTGGTTAGTAAAGTAGAGGGTAACTCAGCTGCTGACCTGGCAGGAATAGAACCCGGGGATATTATTGTTTCTCTAAATGGTAAAAAAGTTAAAGGTAGTCACCAAATCAGGAATATCATTGGCCTCTTACAAATAGGTGATGAAGTCCAAGTAGGATTAATACGTGCGGGAAACAAACAATCCATCACGGCTCAAATAGGTAAACCCAAACGACCTCAGTTAAAAGGCGACTCATTACACAAAACATTGAAAGGCACTATTCTAACCGGATCACAAAGAGGACAAGTTGAAGGTGTATTATTTGCTGCAATTGATAATACATCGTATGCGTGGAAAAACGGGTTAAGACCCGGTGACGTTATCGTTTCTGCTAATAGATATAGAGTGCGTAACCTGGATCAACTTAGCCAGGTTGTTGACCCACGGAGAGCCTTATTAATTAATATTCAACGTGGATCAGAAGCCTTTTTTCTAGTGTTAAAATAAGGAATTATAATGTCTGCAGATAAAATTTTCATCCCTTTAAACATTAGTGTCTTAACTACATCTGATTCAAGAACAGAGGCCGATGACACCTCTGGCAACACATTAGTTGAGCGTATTAAAATCGCCGGCCACCAAGTATATGAAAAAAAGATAGTTGCTGATGATATTTACCAGATCCGAGCAGTTGTTTCCAGCTGGATAGCAAACAAAGACATTAATGCTATCGTAACCACAGGTGGAACAGGTGTTACTGGACGAGACGGAACTCCAGAAGCAGTCATGCCTTTGTTAGATAAAGTACTAGATGGTTTTGGAGAGGTATTTAGAATGCTTTCCTACCAAGATATAAAAACCTCCACCATTCAATCCAGAGCACTTTCTGGTGTGGCAAACAGCACTTATATTTTCTGCTTGCCAGGGTCATCAGGCGCATGTCGAACCGCATGGGATGACTTAATTAAAGATCAACTAGATTCTCGCACTAAGCCCTGTAACTTAGTGCAATTAATGCCTAGGCTTAAGGAAAAATAATGCAATTTTTATTATTAAGTGCTATCTGTGGCCTTACCGGTGTAGCTATGGGTGCCTTTGGTGCGCACGGCTTAAAAACTATTTTAAGCCCAGAAATGTTAGCCGTTTATAAAACCGCCGTAGACTATCAAATGTGGCATGCCCTTGGCTTAGGTCTTATCGCTATATTTTATCAACAAGTCCCAGATTCAATCCATCTAAAAAGAGCTGGCTGGCTCATGTTTTCTGGGATTATCTTATTTTCAGGTAGCTTATATTTACTGGCCATTTTAAATATAAAATGGCTTGGGATGCTTACCCCTTTTGGGGGTGTGGCATTTATACTAGCCTGGACATATGTTGCACTTTTTGCATATACGACACAAAAAGAATAAGGCATACTTCTAATTCTCAAATTCTTGCATCAACCATGAAGCATCGCTATTTGTCCCAAACCACCAATTAAATTTTCGTGGAGGAAACAATCGTTTAGCTCCTGATAAACGCAGTTTGTTTTTTAAATTTTTGTTAATACAACTATTAAGAAGGTCCTCTGCTGTTTTTAGTATTTTTTTTGTTTCTTTACCAAGTTTTTTTGCTGCCCACACCCCTCTTACAACTAAACCAGCAACATCACAAGTATGTTCTATATCACTAAATTGACCTGCATCAGTAAATTGTTTAACACTTGATGCTAAATACCAAGGCAAAATTGTCCTAGAAAATTTTGGTGGTGCCCCAGTATATACACCATAATTAACAACATAGCTAGCAAGCCCCGCTATAAACTCAAGTGCTTTCTCATCTTCTGATATTAAATAATATTTCCAGGTAGCGTCTGAAAGAAGCGCACTCATCCAAGGTGAACAAACTGGATCTTGATGAGCACTTCCTTCGTGCTGCGCAAGAGTATGCAACAGACAACCGTTGTATTCCCAATTATTGGCTGGATTTTTTGTCATATAAACCATATTATCGACTAGCTTTTTTGCACGATCTGCATGATCTTTCTTACCAGTTGCTTCCCAAGCAGAAATTGCTGCTAACAAAGCATAGGCTTGGTGCCGCTCAGTCCAAAAGCTTAATGATTTTGAATAGCTTTCATGCCATATAGCTCCAGCCGAAGCTATGCGTTCAATTGCCGGAATATGCGATAAATCTCCCATAAGAATTAAATCTATTAACATTGATTGGCCGTAAGAGTATTTTAAATCCTGATATTTTTTTAAATCAAAATATCCTTTTTCATCAATATGATTAGCATAAAACTGGGTAGAACGGTGGGCATGACGAAGCCATCTAACATCACCAGTTCGAATATATAATGAATATAAAGTGGACGATCTATCAAATAACCAAGGCTCATAATTAGAAGAATAATTTATTTTTTCTGTTTCTTTTTCTTTTATCTTCGCAAATCTGTCATTTACTGCAGTTTCTCCAAAACTCAAACTCGCTTCATCAAAAAAATACCACAAACCCTTCTTACTCATTGGCAACGTACGAGTTTTTAATAAACAGAGTCCTAACCAATCAGCAGAAAAAGTAACGTAAACTTTTGGTTCAGTAATTTTTTCATTCGTGGGAAATTCATCAGGATAAGTATGATCCGTAATACTACCCCACTCTTTTCTGGGTTTAGTTATTGAAACATCAAGGGTTCGTTTTCTGTTATCCCCATACAAAATTAAAAAATTTACGGGTTCACTGTCATGAAACTCAATATCTGTATACACCAAAACAGATCTTATAAATTTAGAAGAATCGGTATTATGACTATGCCACCGAGTTGTTTCCATAGAGAAAGAAGGGATTTCTTTATTGTTAATAATAACTTTAATTCTGTTGGCATTTTTCAAAACATTTTTTGGGAAAGGAACACCAAAAGACACTCGTGTTAACTGGCCTTTTGCGATATTTTCTTGTGGGTGAAAGATAGCTGATATTTTTCCTGTGGAGGGTAAAGAAACAAATAAATATTCCTTCGTTGATGCTAATGCAAAACCACAATCGACAAAAAAAATAACTAAACAAATAGTACAATATACTCTGGGCTTTTTATTAGTTAGATACATTCTGTACTTTCCATGAATTTATTAGCGATAACAATAATTATAAATAATGAATCTTAATTTATCAGAGTTTTCCTATTAAAACACTACAACCTCTGAGCCATCAAGAAACACATGTAAGCATAGATAATTTAACAACAAAAGAAAGATAATGACTAAATTAATAAAGGACTTTCCAAAAAGGAATAACAATATCTCAAAGAGATCCAAGCAATTAATTATTGAAGAAAACATCTTAAAACATTTACCTTTTACTAGTCTAGGATTTTATGGTAACTTCTTATTCATTTATTTTCAGCAACAGACTTAAATCATGCGCGACGCAAATCCACAAACTATCCATTTAAAAGATTACACTGTACCAGAATACTTGATCAAAAATGTAGAACTTAATTTCGTTTTGGATGAAGAAAAAACACGCATCGTATCAAAATTAACGATCCATAATAACCCACAAAGCCAAGGTCAAAATTCACCATTGGTTTTGCAGGGTGAAGGTTTAGAATTAATCAGTGTTGCAATAGATGGCATTGCTTTGAGTGCTGACCAATATCAACAAAGCGATGAAGAGTTAACCATAAACTGTGTCCCTCAAGAACAACCCTTTACACTTTCTATAGAAAACATAATTAACCCCAAAAAAAATACAGCACTTGAAGGACTCTACCTTTCAAACACAATGATGTGTACACAATGCGAAGCCCAAGGCTTTAGGAAAATTACTTATTTTCTAGATCGCCCAGATATTATGTGTACATTTAAAACCACATTGGTCGGTGATAAGGATAAATACCCCGTTTTATTATCAAACGGAAATAAAGTAGCTGAAGGAGAACTAAAAAATAATCGCCATTGGGTAACCTGGGAAGACCCATTTAAAAAACCATGCTACTTATTTGCCTTAGTCGCAGGACAACTGGACTGTATTGAAGACACATTCAACACGATGAGTGGCCAAGAAATTACTCTACAAATTTTTGTTGAATCGCATGATATTGATAAATGCGACCATGCTATGCAGTCACTTAAAAACTCAATGCGATGGGATGAAGAAACATATGATCGAGAATATGATTTAGATTTATATATGATTGTTGCTGTTGGACACTTTAATATGGGTGCAATGGAAAACAAAGGGCTAAATATATTTAACACCAAATTTGTACTTGCCCGACCAGATACTGCAACTGATTCCGATTACGAACATATTGAAGGTGTAATTGGACATGAATATTTCCATAACTGGACAGGCAATAGAATCACCTGCCGTGACTGGTTTCAACTCAGTTTAAAAGAAGGTTTTACCGTTTTTCGTGATCAGGAGTTTACCGGCGACCAAACCTCAAAAGCAGTAAAGCGAATAGAAGATGTTAAATTATTACGCACCCGACAATTTGCAGAAGATGCAGGGCCTTTATCACACCCTATTCGTCCCGATTCTTATATTGAGATCAATAACTTTTACACGTTAACTGTTTATGAAAAAGGTGCAGAAGTCGTGCGCATGATTCGTACCCTGTTAGGTGAAGAGGGATTTAAAAAAGGGAGTGACTTATATTTTCAACGGCATGATGGTCAAGCCGTTACTTGTGATGATTTTGTCAATGCTATGGAAACGGCCAATGATTTTGACCTAAAACAATTTAGGCATTGGTATTCACAAGCTGGAACCCCTGAAATTGAGGTGACAGAAAAATATAATGCCACTGACAAAACTTATAGTTTAACGCTTAAACAACAGACTGCCCCCACACCAGGACAGCCAACAAAAACGCCTTTGCATATTCCTATAAGACTAGGACTTTTAGAAAAAAATGGTTCGAACGCAACCCTTAGAGTTGAGAATCATGCACCTTGTGAAGAAATCATCCTTGACTTAAAGTCAGAACAACAAACTTTTGTTTTTGAGCAATTAGATGAAAAGCCTGCCCCCTCTCTATTAAGAGGCTTTTCTGCCCCCGTTATATTAAAGATACAACAAAGCCTGGAAAATTTAGCCTTCTTATTAAACTACGACACAGATACCTTTAACCGCTGGGAAGCCGGTCAAAAGATGAGCGGGCAAATTATTTTTGGCTTAATTGATGATATTCAACAAGGACGTAACTTGCAACTTAACCCCTTGCTAGTGGAATCTTTTAAAAAGATACTGCAATATCCATGGGACGACCTATCCTACTTTTCATTACTTTTAAGTTTACCAGAAGAAAACTACCTTGCAGGGCAAATGGAAATCATTGATGTCGATGCCATCCATCAAGCCAGAGAATTTGTTAAGCTTACTTTAGCTCAACAATTAAAAGATCAATTCTTAGACCTATACCACCAATATCATAAAGATGAATCAGGTCAATTTGATGCAGGCGCAATTGGGCGCAGACGGATCAAAAATATTTGTTTAAATTATTTAAACAAACTAGAGTCAAAAGAGAGTTACCAATTGGCGGACAAACAGTTTGAAACTGCAAAAAACATGACAGATCAAATAGCTGCATTATCCATCATTACAAACAGCTCAAACCCTGCAAAACAATCTGTCTTACAAAATTTTTATCAGCAATGGCAAAATGAAGCACTAGTTATTGATAAATGGTTTACTTTACAGGCATGCAGTAGTGCCAAAGCTACTTTTTCTACAGTACAGGCATTAATGAAACACCCCGCATTTGAAATAACAACGCCTAACAGAGTACGCTCCTTAATCGGAGCATTTAGCCAAGCAAACCAAATACATTTTCATGCAGCAAATGGACAAGGCTATCAGTTTTTGGCCGATCAAGTAATAGCTTTAAATACAATAAACCCTCAAGTTGCCTCAAGAATGGTATCCGCTTTAACACAATGGAAACGCTTTGATAAAAACAGACAGACTTTAATGAAAGAAGCTTTAGAAAAGATCATAAATACAAAGGATATTTCAAAAGATGTTTTTGAAGTAGCCAGCAAAAGTTTGGAAACAAATGCATAATTTGTCTTGAGATCAATTTTTCTTAAATTGCATCAACAAAATGAATTATAAAAAACCAGACATAGAAGAACACTCTTTAATAGATAGATTTGCAGTTGCATTTCTTTCAGGTCTACTCGCATTTATAACGTCCGTAGTGATATGGCTGTTTCTTGCAGGATTTAATGTCGTTGGTGAATCAATTATTATTCTGCCATTTAAGTGGGTGCATGGCTTTACACTATTGATGTCCATTTTAGGTTTTTTTAAATTGGAGAATTTTTTAGAAAAATTTTATGGCTGGGTGTGGAAAGCTATATATCGTGTATTTATATTTTAAGTTTATTCTTTGCTCATCTTACTAAAAAATTAACTTAATCTTCTTCAAATATCCCACGGTCTTGCATTTCAACCTCTATTAGTTCTGACTGAGCAGGTATGCGCTTAAATACTCACAATTCAAAGAGTGGGAGCAATAAAATAACCTACACCATAACTTTATGGCAATAAACTGATTTTAGTGCATAATACATATTTTTATTTCTAGCAAAAAAATGAATATGAATTCAAAAATATTTGCTTTACTTTTCGCATCAATCATTTCAATTTCTATTCAAGGTTGTTCATCAAACCCATCACACTCGGAATCTTCTGAATCAATTAAAGTAGGAGATGTAGAAAACAACCCACCAGTAGACTCTGTACTGATTAAAATTAGAAAAGGCATGACTTCGGATACTGTTGTCAGCATCCTTGGTGGGCCAACCAACGTTAATAGTTATCAAACAGGAAAAGCATGGATACCATATTATTATGGGCCAGATACTAGCCGAACCGATTTTATTTATTCTGGGCTTGGTCGTATCGTATTTTCCAATAGCCGATACTCAGGTGGTTCAAAAGTTATTCACATCATATATGACCCAAGCCTTTAACCTAGTACAGTAATCAACAAGTTTAACTAACAAGTGACAGTCTATATTTCCGATAACTACGTTGAAATAGATTTAACATAGCCTGGATTTCAAGCACCACGTAGGCATAACTGGTAGTGGTGTAGTAGATCTTGAACAGGTTCTAAGAGAAAATGGCTACGATTTGTTTCGTTGGGTGTTAAAATAATTATTATCAATTAAAAAAATGTGGACATTTATCTGTCTACTCAATAGGGAGAACTTTATGCGTAACTGGAAACTGTTACCCGCTTTGGCAGTAGCAACACTCGTTATTGGCATTATTTTATACGTTGCTTTCTATTATTTTTTTCTTGATCTAATTGTTGACTTATGGTGGTTCAGATCACTTGAGTTAGAGGGCTATTACTGGCTAAGACTACTTTATCGGTTTATCCTTTCTGGTGGAATTACATTACTCTTCTTTGGTATTTTCTATTTTCATTTCTGGATAGCTTCACGTTATTTAGGTTTAAACCCACCTGACGATGTTCTTTTAGATGCCGACAAAAGACAAAGATTTCAACGATTTGCTGAAGTTTTTATGGATGGATCGGCTAAAGTGTACACACCTATATCACTTATTTTAGCTGTTGCTATTGCAATTCCTTTTTATGACCAATGGGAATCTGCTATTCTTTTTTTCTTTGGTAGCTCTTCCGGAGTAACTGAACCTGTTTTCGAAAACGATATAAGTTTCTATTTATTCTCCTACCCTATATACATGTTAATTCAGCATGAGCTATTAATTACAGCTTTTTTGTTGTTCTTTTTGGTCGGATGCTTGTATTGGCTAGAACATATTTTTGTCCCTAATCAAAATCAAGAATACCCATTAGGGGCGAAAATACATTTAACAATACTCATCGCCTTTGTCGTTCTTTTTGTGGTCTGGGGATTTTTACTTGATCGCTTTTCTCTTCTTTATACTGATTCGCATGAACCTGTTTTCTTTGGCCCGGGTTTTGTAGAAATTCGTTATCAGCTGCCATTAATCTGGTTATCTATTATTACCTTTATTGCGACTGCTGCTAGCGCAATAATATTTATTTTTTCTGAAAAACATAGAGTTAAAATGCCATTTTTTATCTCTATCGCAGCTTTTTTAATTGTTCTAGGTCTACAAAAAATTCAGACTATTCCTGACTTAATGGAAAAATTTGTTGTCACACCCAGTCCCGTAAGTACTGAAAAGTATTTTATGGAAAATAATATTAAAGCTACTTTAGATGCTTACGACTTAAAAAATATAAAAACAATAGATTTTTCCGTGACTTTAGACCCAACAAAAGACATTGAAAAGTGGAGTACAAAAAAACATTTTGATAATATTCCTGTTTGGGACAGAGAGTTTTTAACCGATGGTTATATGCAGTTACAAGGTATAAGACCTTATTATCGTTTTTTAGAAGTTGATGAAGATCGTTATTTTCTTAACGATCATTTCCAGCAAGTCAATTTAGCAGCAAGGGAAATGAACATAAAAAAATTACCTGCTGAAGCTCAAAACTGGGAAAACACTCACTTACGCTATACCCACGGACATGGTTCTGTTGTTACTCCTGCGGCTCAAGATGCAGGGAAGCCTATTATTTGGTATTTACGAGACCTTAATATGTCTTCTTCTATGGGGTTTAGTGTTAAATACCCAAGTATTTTTTATGGTCAAGAAAAATATGAATACGCTATTGTCCCTAATAAATTGAAAGTGGCAAAATCAGCGAAGGCAGATCAAGATGTAATTGGAAGCTATGAGGGAAAGGCAGGAGTTCCTATCCCATCCTATTTTAGGAAAGCTTTATTCGCTTTCTATTTTAAAGACGAAAAAATATTTTTTTCCTCAAACATTAGCCAACAAAGTAAAGTGTTAATGCGAAGAAATATTATTAATCGCATCAACAGGCTCACTCCCTTCTTGCATTTGGATAAAGACCCTTATCTTGTTATTTCTAAAGATAGATTTTACTGGGTACAAGATGCTTACACTTTATCTAATCATTATCCAGTTTCTAAACCTGCTGCAGATAATTTTCTAGATGGGGATCATGAATTTAATTATATCCGTAATTCTGTAAAAATTACTGTAGATGCCTATTCTGGCGCAGTAAAATATTATATTTCAGATCCATCGGATCCAATCATTAACGCATATAACAGAGCTTATCCAGGAGTATTCAAGAAATTAGAAACTATGCGAGAAGACCTAAAACAACATTTACGATATCCGCGTGATTTGTTTTATTTGCAAATGAAGGTTTATGCAAAATATCATCAGACCACACCTGGTTTATTTTATGAACAAGCTGAAACATGGCAATTTGCGACTGTCAATGAAAAACCTGTGTTGCCTTATTTTATCACCATGGATTTTAACAATTGTAATAACAGAGAAGAATTCGTGATGATTAACCCCATGACGCCAGTCCACCGTGATAATTTAAGTATGGTGGGTGTCGCAGGTACTGCAGATAATGAGACATGTTCAAAAGACTATAAACCCGGTGTAACTATCTACAAATTCAACAAAGATATTCAAGTCAATGGCCCAGCACAGGTTGATGCATTAATTGATCAGAACCCAAAAATTTCCGAACAATTTACTCTGTGGGATCAGCATGGATCTAGCGTTGAAAGGGGACGTATGATTATATTACCGATGGAGAATTCTATCCTTTACGTACAACCCATTTATATGATCTCAACTAAAACTAAAATACCTGAGCTTACTAGAGTTATAGTTTCTATAGGTAATGAGGTGGTGATGGATAAAACATTATGGTCAGCCTTCAAACAGCTGAAAGAAAGGTTTATTCAGGTGTCTAAAGATACCGGCATTGGAACTACTATTGGTGAATAATTCTAAATACCCCAGTCATAAATATTTTAACAATTTTACGCAGGATTTTTTCATCTTCAACGAGTACAAGGATGTATGTAGATAGAACAATGCAAGAGCAATTGTCGAGGCGCATAGCAAGTTACTTAACTGTTTATGCAATACCGAAAATGATAAATAAAGATTAAAATCTTTAGGGTTCTTAATGCTTTTAGTACAAGTAAAATATTTATGCTCAGAGACTTTAGTACGTTACTCTTTACTATTATTTAACAATTAGTAAAGAGTGTTGATTTCTACTCAGTTTTTTATTTAGGCAGTTCTAGCTGATCCACCTAACAAATCACAAAGTTCATCTTCAAGATCAATTCTTGTTGCAAGTTTTTCTCCTAAAGAAGATAAATCTAACTCTAAATCTTTAACTGAAAATGCTTTTTTTTGGACATCATACTTATCGTTGAACGATACAACTGCATCTGTAATTTTTGAGAATTCAGGATAAATTTGTTTTGCTTTATTTAAAATGGCTTCTCTACGCTCAGTCCCTGATAAAATACGCTCATAAATTCCGAAATGTCCTAGCGAAACATAATCAATTAATAATTGAGAAAACTTGGTCACTAATGATTGTGTTTCTGGCGAGCTTGAAAAAGGTTTTAATTCTCCAACTTTACAGTACAAAGACCAGACATCTTTCCTCTCTTTTTGCAATTCAGAAACTAAATGCTGATTTTGTTGACGCCTTTCTTGTTTTTGCATGGTTACTGCCATTGAAAACCCTTATGTTTTATTTAGTTACTTTAATTTATGTTATTTATTATAAAAATTCAACCGTTATTTAAAATATAAGGTGTTTTAGTGAACTTGATAACAATTTTGATTCCAACCTTCAATCGTTGCTCTCTTTTAAAGCGTGCTTTAAATTCAGTTTATAAGCAAACATACACTGAATTTGAAGTTATTGTTGTAGATGATGGTTCTACCGATGGAACAGAAAAAATGATTCGAGATTTATTTCCCATGGTGAAATATTTATCTCAGTCTAATAGCGGGGTTAGTAGTGCTAGAAATAAAGGAATAAATTTAGCAAAAGGAGAATGGCTCGCTTTTTTAGATTCTGATGATGAATGGCTGCCTCAAAAATTATCACAACAAATGAGCTTATTAAAGTCCAAGCCAGATTATAAAATTTGTCATACAGAGGAACAATGGGTTCGCAATGGTATCAAAGTTAATCAAATGAAAAAACATAAAAAAACAGGCGGTTGGGTTTTTTTACAATGCTTACCTCTCTGTGCAATGTCCCCTTCATCTATTATCATTCACCATTCCATATTTTCTGAATTAGGTGACTTTGATACATCGCTACCAGCCTGTGAAGATTATGACATGTGGTTAAGAATAACTGCCAAGTACCCTGTATTGTTTATTGAGGAGCCTCAAATTATAAAATATGGCGGACATGAAGACCAATTATCAAAAACACATTGGGGAATGGATAGATATAGAATTACCGCATTGCAAAAAATTATTTTAGGTGGCACATTAAATGATCAAAATAAACAGCAGGCAATTTCCACCCTATTAAAAAAATGTAAAATTTTTCAACAAGGTGCGTTGAAAAGAGATAAACAAGATGATGCTCTCCACTATAAAAAAATTATTGACCGATTTGATAATCAGAATTGTTAATTTTTATGACCACTTTTATCAACATACCTAATCTGTTTATTTTTACTGCTCTAGAATGTGAAGCCAAGCCACTAATAAAGCAATTTGAGTTAAAAAAAGAAAATATTAATCATCCTTTTCCTATCTATAAAAATGATTCAATCGTATTAACAATTTCGGGCGTCGGTAAAGTGGCAATAGCAGGTGCAGTTGCATATTCACAGGCTATTTTTCAGCCCCAGTTTTCACCCGTATTAATCAATATAGGTATTGCTGGGCATAAATTCGAACCCATTGGTGAAATTTTATTGGCATCAAAAATCGTTGATAAAGATTCCGAAAAAAGGTTTTACCCACAATTAATTAGAACTAATTTATCCAAGACAAGTGAAGTCCAAACTTCGTCAAAACCCTGCACGGAATATTCTGCAAGCTATATGAATGATATGGAGGCTTCAGCATTTTATGAAACGTCCGTTAGATTTAGTTCTAACGAACTTATCCACTCAATTAAAGTTATATCTGATAATGAGCAAACAGCAATAGAATCAATAAATGCAAAAAAAGTATCTCAACTGATTAGCAACCAATTAACTCAGATTGAACAGCTATTAAATCATTGGGTATTGCTTCAAAAATCAGTCATTCCTAGTGAACTAAAAGAATTCAACCTAATATTACAGCAATGGAATTTCACAGTGAGTGGAAAAATAAGGCTAAAATCGTTACTATCACGTTGGCAAATGCTGTCAGCAGAGCCTTGGTTAGCGAATAAACAGGCAAAACTTAAAAGCAGTAAAGATGTGCTAAAAAAACTAGAAATAGATATTAACTGTTTAAAAGTTATACTATAGCAAGAGTGCTACGCCAAATTTAATTATTTAAGCAATTACTCATGCACCTTTAAAATAGTCTTCGATGTATTATCTATAGCCAGCTCTATATTTGCAGGTTTTTTTTCAACCTTATATCAACTGAACACCTTAAGCATTTGCAATCTATAGATTTTAGATTTGTAAAAAAAGAGAAATGCAGCACAAACCTTAAAAAAAAATGTGTAATTATT
>CAZZIX010000007.1:32328-35381 GCA_964654345.1 uncultured Methylomarinum sp. | reverse complement strand
GACCCTCGCCTTGTAAGGGCGATGCTCTCCCAGCTGAGCTAAGCACCCGACTTAAGACGACTAGTTTACAGCATCTTTTAATGATTTGCCAGCTTTAAATGAAGGAATTTTAGCCGCTTTAATTGTTATTTCTGCTCCTGTTTGAGGGTTGCGTCCTTTACGCTCTGCTCTATCTTTTACAGAAAAAGTCCCAAAGCCGACTAAAGCAACTGAATCGCCACTACTTAATGCCCCTGTTACAGAAGTAAGAAAGCCATCTAAGGCACGTCCTGCGTCTGCCTTTGTGAGTTCAGATGCGTCAGCAATTGCATCGATAAGTTCCGATTTATTCATTATTCCCCCTTAGGAAGTTAAACTGATGATGATTTTTTAATGTGCTCTATTTATTCTACTTTAAATTCTACATCTATTTACTGAATATCTGTTCAGTAAAAGAAGCAGTGCTATTTATATCAATTGCGACCCCTGTCTGTCAAGGAAAAACCCCCAGACAGTTTGATTTTTAAGGTTTTCTTGGTAGTTTAAAAGTTCTTTACCAATCCATTGTAAATTGTTTATAAATATAAGTTAATGAGAAATAATGTTAGCATCTTTAGTTTTATCTAAATTAGAACCATTTCCTTCTTTTTTAGATTCGTTGGCTGGAGAAGGCATATATTGTAATGCAACTTCCAAAACTTCATCAATCCAGTGAACTGGCTTAATTTCCAAGTTCTGTTTTATATTATTGGGTATTTCAGTCAAATCTTTTTCATTTTCAGCAGGAATCAAAATGGTTGTAATCCCACCTCTATGGGCAGCCAACAGCTTTTCCTTTAACCCTCCTATTGGCAAAACTTCACCTCTTAGTGTAATCTCACCCGTCATCGCTACATTTGCCCTGACAGGAATATTGGTTAAAGCAGAAATAATTGCTGTACACATACCAATACCCGCACTTGGCCCATCTTTGGGTGTTGCTCCTTCAGGAACATGAATGTGAATATCATTCTTTTGAAAGACCTCATCATTAATCCCAAGCAGCTTAGATCGACTTCTAACGACGGTTATCGCCGCATCAATAGATTCCTTCATTACATCACCCAACTTACCCGTTGCTGATTGTTTACCTTTCCCAGGCATAACTGCTGTTTCTATTGTTAATAATTCACCACCTACTTCAGTCCAGGCCAAACCAGTGACCTGCCCAACCCGATCTTGCTCTTCAGCTGACCCAAAACTAAAACGTTTTACACCCAAATAATCATCCAGGTTATTTTCAGTAACAGATACTTTTATTTTTTTAGGCGCTAATAACAATCCCTTTACAACCTTTCGACAAATTTTTGATATTTCACGCTCTAGCCCTCGAACACCTGCTTCACGCGTATAATATCTAATGATATTTTTTACAGCATCGTCCGATATATCAATTTCGCTTGCTTTTAATCCATTATTTTTAATTTGTTTAGAAATTAAAAAGCGTGTCGCTATATTTAACTTTTCATCCTCTGTATATCCAGCCAGCCGAATGACTTCCATTCTATCCAATAAAGCAGCAGGAATATTCATAGTATTCGCTGTTGCAACAAACATTACATCAGATAAATCAAAATCTACTTCTAGATAATGGTCAGCAAAGGTATGATTTTGTTCAGGATCTAGAACCTCTAATAGGGCTGATGCAGGGTCGCCTCGAAAATCAGCAGCCATTTTATCTATTTCATCTAATAAAAACATTGGGTTTCTAGTTTTAACTTTAGATAAGTTTTGTAAAATCTTTCCGGGCATTGAGCCAATATAAGTACGCCTATGACCCCTTATTTCTGCCTCGTCTCGAACACCACCTAATGCCATTCGCACATACTTGCGGTTTGTAGCTCGGGCAATTGATTGCCCTAAAGACGTCTTACCTACACCTGGAGGCCCCACTAAACATAAAATAGGTCCTTTTAATTTTTTAACTCGTTGTTGAACAGCTAAATATTCAAGTATCCGTTCTTTCACCTTCTCTAATCCATAATGTTCTGACTCTAAAACCTCTTCTGCAACTTTTAAGTCATGACGAACTTTAGTCTTCTTTTTCCACGGAACGCCAACCATCCAGTCTATATAATTTCTTACGACTGTTGCCTCAGCAGACATAGGAGACATTAATTTTAGTTTATTAAGTTCAGCATCAGCTTTAGTCTTTGCATCTTTTGACATGCCAGATGCATTTATTTTCTGTTCTAGCTCATCAACTTCATTAGTCGCATCATCCATTTCACCTAATTCTTTCTGAATAGCTTTCATTTGTTCGTTTAGATAATACTCCCTTTGATTCTTTTCCATTTGCTTCTTGACCCGTCCTCTAATTCGCTTTTCCATTTCAAGCAAATCATTTTCACCCTCCATAAAGGTCATCAATTTTTCTAAACGCAGAGCAACATCTTCCATTTCCAAAATAATCTGCTTTTCTTCAATCTTTAAGGTCATATGAGCAGCAATGGTATCTGCTAACCGACTTGGATCATCAATCCCAGCTAATGAATTTAAAACTTCTGGTGGAATTTTATTATTCAGTTTCACATAATGGTCAAAAGAATTAATTGCCGTTCGCTGAATAACTTCTTGTTCTTGATCAGAAACATTTAACTGCTCGTTAATATTTACAGTTGATGCAACATAATATCCCTCATAATCTTGATATTTGATCACTTTACATCGACGTTCACCTTCAACTAACACCTTGACAGTACCATCAGGCAATTTCAACAACTGCAATATATTTGCTAATGTACCTGCCTGATATAGATCATCAAACGTTGGATCATCATTGTCAGCTTCTTTTTGAGCAACTAAAAGTAGCTGCTTATCATTATTCATTGCAGCTTCTATTGCATCTATCGACTTTTCTCTACCAACAAACAATGGGATAACCATATGTGGATATACCACAACATCCCTAAGGGGTAATACTGGAATTAATTCGTTCACTTGTTTTAGATCTATCAGTTCTTCCAAAATAAAACCTTTAAATAATTTACAATGAATTAGACAATATGGGGGAGGATTATGAAAAAAACAAGTTA